>CALBET010000267.1 GCA_937888665.1 uncultured Acidobacteriota bacterium | reverse complement strand
CCGACAACCCGCGAGCAGAGCGTGGAGCCGGCCGCGATGCCACGGGCCGGGGCGCGGGCAGGGGCGCGGGCAGGGCGCGCGGGGGCACACCCGCGCCGGCCGCCCCGTCGCTCGCCACTCCCAGTCCGACGACCGAACCGGCGCCGGTCCCGGAGCCGGACACACCCGTTGGCACGATGCCGGCCACTGGTCCGCGCGTCGCCGTGCTGCCGTTCTCCAACCTCTCGCGTGACCCCGCGGATGGCGAGATCGGCGCGTCCTTGACCACGGCGCTCCGGGCCGCACTGATGGCCGGGGGCACGGGTGGTGTCATCCCGCTGACCGCCACAGACAACGACACCGCGCTCGAAGACGCGAGGGCACGGAACGCCACGTGGCTCGTGGCGGGAGGCTACCAGCGCATGGGCGACCGGGTGCGCATCACCGCGAGAGTGCTCGACGTGGCGGACAGCGACGTCATCGGGTCGATCAAGGAAGACGGAACCCTCGCGGACCTCGACATACTCACCGACCGGATGATCGCCTCCGTCCGGGCCAGCCTGACGCCGGGCGCAGCGGAAACAGCGAGCCCGGTGAACACCGTCGCGACCGCACCCACCGACACCACCCGCAGCGATCCCATGCCGGCCATCCCTCGCCTGGCCGCCCGCGGGGTGGCCCTCGGCCCGTTCACCAACATCTCGCGCAACCCCGCTGACGACGGCCTCGGCCGAGACCTGATGGACGCGCTGGCGGGGGAACTGGGGCGGCTCCAGGGCGTGTCGGTGGTCTCGCTCGAAGCGGTGAGCGACGCCGCGGCGATGGACTCGGCGGCCGCACGGAACGCCACCTGGCTGATCGGGGGCGGCTACCAGCGCGTGGGTGAGCAGGTGCGCATCACGGCGCGCGTGATTGACGTGGCGACCGGCGACCTCCTCCACACGGTCAAGACGGACGGTCGCTCAGACGAGCTGCCCGCCCTGCTGGCCGACGTGGTCTCGGCGGTACGGGCGGTACTCGACACGGGCACGGCCCAGGTCCTGCGCACGACGCTCGAGGCGGTGCCCGCATGAAGGGCGTGATCGGCTGGTTCGCCCGTAACTCGGTCGCGGCCAACCTGTTGATGGTGTTCATCATCGTCAGCGGCGCGTTCTCGGCGCTCACCGTCAAGCAGGAGGTCTTTCCCGAGTTCTCACTCGACATGGTGACCATCGAGGTGCCATACCTGGGCGCCGCTCCAGAAGAAGTCGAGGAAGCGGTGAACGTCCGGATCGAGGAAGCGATACAGGGTATCGACGGCATCAAGCAGATCACGTCGACCGCGTCGGAGGGCTCCGGCTCGGTGATGATCGAACTGGAACTCGGCGCCGACGCGCGCAAGGTGGTTGACGACGTCAAGAGCAACGTCGACGCCATCAGCACGTTCCCGGATGAAACCGAACAGCCGATCATCCGCGAAATTAGAGGGCGCCGCCGCGTGATTGACATCGCGGTGTCCGGACCGGCTGACGAGTTCACCCTGAAGACCCTGGCCGAGCGGGTCAGGGACGACCTGGCGGCACTGCCGGATATCACGCAGGTCGAAATGGCCAACGCGCGACCCTACGAAATCTCCATCGAGGTCTCGGAAGCCTCGCTCCGCCGCCACGGCCTCACCTTCCAGGCCGTGGCGGAAGCCGTGCGCCGCTCGTCGCTCGACCTGCCAGGTGGCTCCGTCCGCACCGACGGCGGTGAGATTCTGCTGCGCACCATCGGCCAGGCGTATCGAGGCAACGAGTTTGAAAATCTCGTCGTCTGGACCCGGCCGGACGGAGGCCGGCTCCTCCTGCGCGACGTGGCCACCGTGATCGACGGTTTCGCGGAGACGGACCAGATGGCCCGCTTCGACGCGCAGGCGACGATGCTGGTCTCGGTCTTCCGCACCGGCGAGCAGAGCGCGCTCGACATCGCCGACGCCGTGCACAGCTACGTCGCGACCGGGAACACCAGAATGCCGGCTGGCATCACGTTGACCACCTGGCAAGATGAGGCGCAGATCCTCGATGCGCGGCTCTCGCTGATGCTTCGCAACGGTGCGACCGGCTTCATCCTGGTTTTCGTGGTCCTGGCGCTGTTCCTCGACCTGCGGCTGGCGATGTGGACCAGCCTCGGCATCCCGATTTCGTTTTTCGGAGCGCTGTGGTTGATGCCGGGCCTTGAGGTCTCGATCAACGAAATTTCGCTGTTCGCGTTCATTCTCGTACTGGGCATCGTCGTGGACGACGCGATCGTCGTGGGCGAAAACATTTACACGCACCAAGAACGGCACGGCGAGGGCCTGCGAGGCGCCATCGAAGGGGCCCAGGAAATCTCCACTCCGGTGATCTTCGCGGTGCTGACCACGGTGGCGGCGTTCGTCCCGCTCATGCTCGTGCCCGGCATGATGGGCAAGATTTTCCGGGTGATCCCGCTCGTGGTCATCCCCTGTCTGCTCTTCTCCCTGGTCGAGTCACTCCAGATCCTGCCGTCGCACTTGTCCCACGTGCCGGCACGGCGTGCCCACCGTGGGCTGTGGACCCGATTTCAAGGCCTGTTCACCAACGGCCTCAAACGATTCACTCGAGGCGTGTATCGCCCCTCGCTCGAACTGGCGCTGCGCTGGCGCTATTCGACGGCGGCCGTCGGCGCCGCCATCCTGATCCTGACGGTGGGGATGGTGATGGGCGGCTGGGCCAAGTTCCACTTTTTCCCCTCGATCGAAGCGGAATTCATATCCGCGGCAGTCACCATGCCCCAGGGCACGCCCGCCGCCTCGACGTCCGACGCCATTGAGCAGCTCGAAGAGGGCGCCGAAGCACTGCGTGCGGAACTGATCGCGCGAGACGGCGTCGACCCATTTCGTCACGTGTATTCGTCGGTGGGCGACCAACCGCTGGCGGCGCAGGGCGGAAGCCCGTTCGGCGCCATCTTCAATCGGGCGTCGGCGAACCTCGGCGAAATCACTGTCGAGTTGGCCCCGTCCGAACAGCGGAGCACCACCAGCGAGGTGCTTGGCAATCGCTGGCGAGAACTGACCGGACCGGTGCCGTCCGCTACGGAGGTCAAATTCACCGCCACGATGATGAGCCCTGGCGACGATGTGGACGTCCAGCTGACGGGCAATGACATTGAACAACTGCGTGCCGCGGCAGACGCCGTGAAGGCGCGCCTGACCGGCTACGCCGGCGTGTTCGAGATCTCCGACTCGTTTCGTCAGGGCAAGCAGGAAATGAAGCTGGGGATCAAGCCGGCGGCGGAGACCCTCGGGCTGACGCTCCAGGACCTCGGCCGACAGGTGCGCCAGGCGTTCTACGGCGAGGAGGCGCAGCGGATCCAGCGCGGACGCGACGACGTGCGGGTCATGGTCCGGTACCCGGAGTCCGAACGCCAGTCGCTCGGCAATCTCGAGAACATGCGGATCCGGACGCCGGACGGCGGCGAGGTGCCGTTCCGGCAGGTCGCGGAGGTGGAACAGGGCCGAGGATTCGCCTCGATCAGGCGCGTCGACCGGCAGCGCGCCATCAATGTCACCGCGGCGGTCGACGCGGCCGTCACGTCGTCACAGGAGGTCATCGTAGACTTCGAGTCGAGGATTCTGCCTGAGGTCCTGGCCGCGTACCCGGGCGTCCGTTTCTCGTTTGAAGGGGCGCAGGCGGAGCAACGGGACGCGGTGGGCGGGCTGCAGCAAGGCTTCGGCCTGGCGTTGCTGATGATCTTCGCGCTGCTCGCGATTCCCCTGCGGTCCTACGCGCAGCCGTTGATCATCATGAGCGCCATTCCATTCGGACTCGTCGGCGCTGTCTGGGGCCACATGCTTCTCGGTCTGGATGTCACGATGATGTCGATGTTCGGCCTGGTGGCGCTGACCGGTGTCGTCGTCAACGACAGCCTCGTCATGGTCGACTTCATCAACCGTAAGCGCGAGCAGCACGCCTCACTGGATGAGGCGGTGCGGGAGGCCGGTGTCGGCCGGTTCCGGCCCATCATGCTGACGTCGCTGACCACGTTCGTCGGCTTGGCGCCGCTCATTCTGGAGAAGAGCTTTCAGGCCCAATTCATGGTGCCGATGGCGGTGTCCCTGGCATTCGGGGTCGTGTTCGCCACCTTCATCACGCTCATCCTGGTGCCGACGGCATACCTGATTCTGGACGACCTCCAGCGCGGGGCACGGCGGTTGCTCGGCAGCCGCGACGCCGCCGAGGGCGTCGAAGGACGTGATCGGCGCTCGACATCGCCGATGACGCCGCGCCATGCCCCAGGCGAGGCCGTGGCGGTTGCACGGCTGGTTGAACGGGCGTAGTACCCAAGGCCGTCGGGTACATAGCGGGGCGGCGCCCCGAACCCCACGCGGCCGCTCCGCGGTGCCGGTCGAATGCAGCGGGACTTCTACCACGGGCTGCTAGGCGCCGGTGATCTCGGCGACGACCTGCTCGGCCAATGGCAGACTGAACCCACAGGACGAGTCGTTGATCCGGCATTGCGCCAGCGTCAAGCCACACCCGCAACTGCAGCCTTCCTCGTTCAGGCGTTGCAGCGCCATCGTGCGCTGCTCGGGGGTCAACGTCGTCAAATCCAGGCCTGGAATTTCGGTGGCATGCGCCGCGTTGACAAGTCGACCATGCGGGTCCTCGTCGACCAGGTCGACCGTGATGCTCGGATCGAGCGCCGCGAGAAACCGTGTTTCCTGTTCCAGCACGCCCGCGCTGATCAACCCGACGTGGGTCTTCACCACGCGACCCTCGGGATCGACGATAAACGACGTCGGCAACGCCATCACGCCCGGGAAGGCCTGATTCAATTCTGGTGTCGTCATGACGACCGGGTAGTTGATCCCGTATTGCGTCGCGAAGTCCTCAACCATCTGCGCCGGCCCCTCATCGGTGGAAACGCCGATGACTTGCAGCTGATCGGGATAGCGCTCCTGCAACTTGACCAGATCCGGAATCTCGGCGCGACACGGCCCGCACCAGGTTGCCCAGAAGTTCACCAGGGTGACTTTGCCGCGCAAGTCGTCGGTGGTAAAGGTGTTCCCATCCAGGTCTTCCATCGACAACGCGAGCACCGGCGACGGGTTCGCCACGAGCTGAATCGAGGCAGGACGCTGGTCTTCACTGAAGACCGGCTGTGGGGCGTTGGCGACGGAACCACCGCCGTCTCCGCATCCGACGGCCACGCCGACCGTCAGCCCCAGCACACCGATCAACGATTGCCTGCGACTTGTCATGACCTCTCCCCAGGGCCGACTCGACCCCATCCTGTTATTCTAGTGCAGCCTGCGATGGAAAACCGCCCGGGTCCGGGGCGCAGCCCCGTCTGAGATAGGACGCCGCCAGTTGGCTGAACGATTCTCGAACCGACCGAGCGCTCCCCCAGACGACGAACGGGCGACCGAGTCGGACGTGTACGCCGCATACCGCTTGATCCTCCAAAGGGAACCTGATGAACCGGGGCTTCACCACTACCGCCAACTGGTCGCCGCCGGGCTCACACGCGAGGCACTGGCCCAGGCCTTCCTCCACTCGGAGGAACATCGGCAGCGGTTGCGTCATGAACACCGGAGCGACGAGGTGGCCGTCGAGTTGGGCGGGTACCAGGTCATGGTCGACCGCAGCGACCCTGACTTCGGCGCCGACATCGCGCACTGGCGCGTCTACGAGGAACCTGTCCGGCAGGCGCTCCGCGAGCAACTGGCGCCGGATGATGTGTGTCTCGACGTGGGCGCCAACGTCGGCGTGATGACCTTCCTGGCTGCGACGGTCGTTGGGGCGAACGGTCGCGTGATTGCGGTGGAGCCCAATCCGGACAACGTCCAGCTCCTCTATCGGGGCCTGCTGCTCAACCGCTTCACCAACGTCGAGGTGCTCCCACTGGCGGCCTCGGACCGGCGATCCGTCTTCGCACTGTCCGGACACTCGAATACCGAGCTCGAGGACGCGGGTCCACCAGACACAGACGGTCGACTGGTGCAGGCGGTCGTGCTGGACGACCTGCTCGGCGACCTGCCGCGACTCGATCTGGTGAAACTGGACATCGAAGGGTGCGAGCCGGCCGCCCTCCGAGGACTCGCGCGACTCGTCACGACACATCGGCCAACGTTGCTGGTG
This sequence comes from uncultured Acidobacteriota bacterium, assembly GCA_937888665.1. Lineage (GTDB taxonomy): Bacteria > Acidobacteriota > Vicinamibacteria > Vicinamibacterales > UBA8438 > UBA8438. The sequence continues at coordinate 557 of CALBET010000267.1, read as the reverse complement.
GAGTTCAACCCGCGATGCTTGACGCGTCGCGGAGAAGACACGTCAGCCTTTGCGGCGCAGCTGCTGGACCTCTACCCCCCGGTGCGGGCCATCAGTCACTTCGGAGACGACGAGCGCTTCACGCGGGCGGACGACCTGCTCTCGTTCTGGCGTCGGCGGGCGGGGGAAGTGACCGCGGGCGGCCAGCTGCCGGAAGGCCTGCTGCATTTCGATCTGGTCACTGAACGACGATAATCGCGAGACGAATATGCGTGATGCCTCCTGGTCCTCGTCGGTTGCGGCGGTGCTTCTCATGGCCGTCCTCGCGGCCCCAGCCGCAGCCGGACAAGACCGTCCGACAGCCGAGACGCTCGAGGCGCTCAACCAGGAGACGCGCCAGCAGCTCAACGGCGCTGGCGTCGCCGACTTTGTATGGTGGCTTCCGACCGATTGGTGGCGGCTGGCGCTCAGTGGGAACGAGACCGTGCCGGAATTGTTCCTTCAGCGCACGGAGGCTGCGCTGGCGCAGTACACCCTCGTACTCATCGCCCACGGCAATGCCGACCCAGACAATCTAA
>CALBET010000266.1 GCA_937888665.1 uncultured Acidobacteriota bacterium | reverse complement strand
GGGGCGCTCGGCGTGGTCGCCGTCTACGTCCTCACGAGCGTGACCCGACGCTCGCCGATCCGTGTGCGGGGCATCGAGGTCAGCCTTCCGTCACCGAGCCTGGTGGCCGGTCAGATCGCGCTGTCGGTGACCGATTGGGTGCTGGCCGTCGGCGCCTTGTATGTGTTGCTGCCAGGTCCGCGACCGGACTTCCTTCTTGTCGCCCAGGCGGTGGTCATCGCGCAGGTGGTCGGACTCGTCAGTCATGTACCCGGCGGGCTTGGTGTCTTCGAGTCGGCCGTCGTCTTGTTGCTGGCACCCGTGCTGCCAGCCGCCGAGGTCATCCCGGCTCTCGTGCTGTTCCGCGCGATCTACTACCTGGCCCCGTTTGCGGCCGCAGTCGGCGTCTTGCTAATCGACCAGGCGTGGGAGCGCCGTCACGATGTTGACGAGTGGGGAGGCGCGATCGGGTCGCTGGCCACCGCCACCGTGCCCAAGCTGCTGGCCGGGCTGACGTTTGTCGCCGGGGCCGTCTTGCTGGGCTCGGGAGCCACGCCCACGCTCCCCTCCCGCCTGGCATGGCTGGCCCGGGTGCTGCCGCTGCCTGTGATCGAGATCTCGCATCTGGCGGGCAGCCTGGTCGGTGTCGCGCTGTTGCTGCTGTCGCACGGGATTTCGCGACGCCTGGACGCGGCGTTCTTCCTCGCGGTGTTGGCGCTGGGCACCGGCATCGTGGCCAGCCTGTTGCGGGGCGGAGAGATCGGCGTGGCGATCATCCTGGGCAGCCTACTCGGCGGACTCCTGGTCGCGCGTTCCAGCTTCGACCGCAAGACCTCCCTCTTCGCGGCGCGGTTTTCGCCCGACTGGGTGGTGGCCGTCGTCGCGGTGGTGGCCACCTCGATCTGGCTGGGAACGCTTGCGTTCCGTCATGTCGAGTATCAAGACGCGTTGTGGTGGCGCTTTGCCGCCGCGCAGGAGGCGCCCCGGTATCTCCGGATGACCGTCGTCCTGGCGGTGAGCGTCGTGGTCGTCGGCGTCGTCCGCCTGTTCCGGCCTGCTCCGCCGCCGCTGGTTCGCCCCTCGGATGCCGATATTGCGGGGGCCGCGCTCGTGATCGACGCACAAGAGTCGACGGCCGCCCAACTCGTCTACCTGCGGGACAAGTCGATTCTGTGGAATGAGACCCGAACAAGCTTCATCATGTATGGGGTCAAACGGCAGACGTGGGTCGCGCTCGGTGACCCGGTAGGGCCCGACCACGAGTCGCCCGCGCTGCTGAGGGCATTCCTCGAGCGCTGCGACGACTTCGACGCCACGCCCGTGTTCTACGAGATCGGCCGAGAGGACCTGTATCAATACGCCGACCTTGGACTCGCCTTCATCAAGATCGGGGAAGAAGGACATGTCTCCCTGCCCGGGTTCTCGCTTGAGGGGGGGCAGGCCAAGGATTTCCGCTCGGCGCTTCGCAAGATGGACCAGGCGGGGTGCGCGTTTCGGGTGGTGCCGGCCGAAGAGACGCCCGCGTTGATGCCGGTGCTCGAGGAGGTGTCCGACGAGTGGCTCGCCGAGAAAGCAGCGGGGGAAAAGGGGTTCTCGCTCGGGTTCTTCAGTCCGGAGTATCTCGGCCGGTTTCCGGTCGGCGTCATCGAGCGCGGGGACCAGGTGGAAGCGTTTGTCTCGATCCTGCCGGGCCCGCGGCGGATCGAGCTCTCGATCGACCTGATGCGATACCGCGGATCGGCGCCACCGCGGACCATGGACGCGCTGTTGGTGTCGGTCATGCAGTGGGGCCAGCGGGAGAGATACCAGCGGTTCATGCTCGGGATGTCTCCCCTGGGAGGGCTCGAGGTGTCGGCCACGTCCCCCCTCTGGACCCGATTCGGCGCCTTCGCGTATCGATACGGGGAGACGTTCTACAACTTCCAGGGACTGCGAGCCTACAAGGAGAAGTTCGACCCGGTCTGGACACCACGCTACCTGGCGTATCCCGGGGGCCTGTCGCTGCCCGGTGTTCTCGCCGATGTCGCGGGGCTGGTCTCCGGGGGCTACGGCAAGATCTTCAAGCGGTGAGCTGAAGACGGGCATCGTCCCACGCATATCGGATGTTGCCTGTGCGAAAGCGGACAGTCCCGGGACCGTCCCATCATGCAGAATCTGCGAATGGTCGGGGACCGGGTCGGGCGGGATCAAGGTTCTTCGGAAATGACCTCAGCACTCGGCAGGAGCGGCGTGCGGGGGGAACCGGAAGGGGGTACGTGAGTCATGAGGAGGGCGAATACGTCCAAGCGCGTGCGGTTTCTGACGAGCACTCGGAAGTGCATGTACGCCGGCCTGGTCGTGTCGGTGGGAGCGCTCCTCTCGGCGACGGCCTGCGGTGGCGGCCTGAGCCGGCCGGCGATGCCCGCCGCGCAGGCAGGAGGGCCGCCCGCCTCGGCCGACGCCCTGTGTGCGGCCGGTGAGGAGCAGTTCCGGGAGCAGGCGTTCGCGGCCGCTACGGAGACGCTGGACCAATGTATCGCGGCTGACCCGAGACGCGCCTACGCCTACTACTACGCTGGGTTGGCCTACCGTCAGATCGAGCGCGTGGACCGGATGGCCGAGCGATTCGAGATGTTCGTCCGGCTGGCGCCTGACGCGCCCGAGCGGGCCCAGGTTGAGGCGATTCTCCAGACGCTCCGCCGGTGAGCCGGCCGTCAACGGTGTCCGCGTTGTACGGACCATCCCGCATCCACGCAGCAGGATCGATCGGCGTAACCGGGCGCATGCACCTTTCGTTATGCACCCGACTCTCCATGCCGCGCGAAGAGCGCCTCGATCTGCCGGGTCCTGGCGATGAGTTGCTGTTCCTCGTCAAGCACGAGGGGCCTTGGCCTTGTTTCGCGTTTTGCGGACGACTGAGGCCCGCGACCCAGGGCATTCTTGCACCAACGCCGATCGCCGCGGTTGGACTCGAGCGCGGCCGCAGTTCAAGGCTCGGCAACGGGGTACGCCAGCGATCCATCAAACCAGCCGGCAGTCTGATCCAGCGGAAAGATCGGTCGTGGCACGTTTCGGTATGGCAGGCGTTCATAGTGCAGAGTACAAAGCGCTCCGCTATCGCAGACCACGATCTGCCCCGCCAGGGGTCCAAATGCGGCGCGAAAGTGATGCATCGATTTGAGCCCGACAACGTGCGTGCGTTCGGGCTCGATGCCGAACGCCTTGAACTGTTGCAGGTCGAGGATCTGCGCGGCGATCGTGACGACCAGGACCTCGATGCCGTCAATGCGCAGGACGGCACTCGGGCCATAGGAGCGCGACAGCCCACCCAGGATGGGTCCGTCCCCCACGAAGTGGCCGTCACTGATCGAGACTAGCTCACCTTCGACTATCAGCGGGCCACCCCCGAATGCCGCGTCGGTCTTACCACCGAGAGCGAGATGACAGTGCGCACCGACCCTTCCCCCGTGAAGCGCCTGGACGGCCTCGCCGTCCACCATCGGTCCGAAGCAGGCGTTGCTTACGCCCGCCTCGAGAAGTGCACCAAGAAGCGCGGTTGAGTCGCCGTAGCCCCCCGCGCCAGGATTGTCGGCATAGTCAGCGATCACAAGTGGACCATTTCTGGGATCGAAACCGGCCGCAACGGCGGCAGCGGCCTCCACGGTCAGGTAGTCGTTCAGCGCCTCATGGCGCCTCATCCAAATATCGTCGGCCAACGTTTCTGCGAAGGCCGTGTGTTGCTCGCGATGGCCCTGGCCGGTGACAAGCACGGTCGGTCCGACATCGGCGATATCAGTACTGGCAAAGCCTGCGTTGATACTGACGGCGAACACGTCGGCTTGCCCCTCGTAGTCCTTGGCTGCCGCCAGGCGCGCGATCATCGGGCCGACGTCGGTGCGCCCGCCGTTCGTTTCCTCAAGCATGGGGCGGCTCACGCGGATGGTGTGCGGATTGATCTCGCCTCGCATCGTTCGGTGCAGAATGGTGCCAGCTCGGCGGCCGGTTTCGCGCATATCGACATGTGGGTACGTCCGGAAGGACACAATGATGTCGGCGAGCAGACACATCTGCTGACTCACATTCGCGTGCGGGTCGAGCGTGATGGCAATCGGGAGATCGCCACCGCACGAGGCTCGGATGCGGCGCAGAATCTCGCCCTCGCCGTCCTCACAAAAATCGAGGACCATCGCGCCATGCAGGCCGAGGAGAATACCATCGAACCGACCGCGTTCGACCGCAGCGACGATCGGATCGCAAAGCCACTCGAACGCCGCGCGCTCCACGCAGCCACTGGGACCGGCTGCTGCGCTGAGGACATGGTCGATCTGCCAGCCATGCGCCCGGCCAGCATCGAGGAAGCCAGCGAGCTCGGTATTCGCTTCGCCGCGCGCGGCGATCGCCTCGTCTCCGAGCAGTACATAGCGATCCCTGAATGCCTGTGTGCCGGTCGTACGGCGACTAAAGGTGTTGGTCTCGTGCGAGAGTTCTGCCGTGAGCACTCGGAAGGTCATCAAGCGGCTCGGTGAGAGTCAATCATTGCGCCGGTCATCACAGATGCGGCCAGTGGAACGGTGACCCGAGCGGACCGCGTTGTCAAGTTCAGCGGTTAGCTGGCTGAGTAGGCGCATGATGGTCGCTCCGCTTCACCTCCGAAATCGCGAAGGAAACGACGGGCTCGCCCCCGGTACACTTGAGCAATGAACGCGATCGACGGGATGGCGTGCGCCACGCCCGGGTGCGACAACCGTGGAAAACCAGCCTCAACATGGTGGGCTACGGCTCGTTTGCGACGACGGCGGTACCCGATGCGCGGTCTGCCGGAAGGGCTGCACGGTCGGGGGCAGCGACTGTGCTGTTGTGCACACCACCAGTTCTCCCTCGCACGTATCTGCGACCGCCAATCGGGCTATGCAAAACGGAACAGGCCTGATTGGGCCGGACACGTTAACGTCTCGGATGAAGACGAGGCCCTCGGGCGGCCCCAAGACAACCGTCGCACCACGCGACAGACAAGGCACACAGTGAAGTTGATACTCGCGACGACGATGGCGACGGCGCTGGCGCTCACGCCGCTGCTGGCGGCGGAGAACGACCCGGAACAGCGATTGAATGATGCGGCGGCCGTGCTGTCGGAGGTCATGGCGACGCCCGACAAGGGGATTCCCGAGGATCTCCTCGCGAACGCCCATTGTGTCGTGATTGTCCCGGATCTCAAGACGGCGGCGTTCGTGGTTGGCGGAAAATATGGAAAAGGCTACCTGTCCTGTCGAGGCCCTGGCGGAGCCGGGTGGTCTGCACCCGCCACGGTCCGCATCGAAGGCGGGAGCGTCGGCTTCCAGATTGGCGGGTCTTCAACCGACGTGATCATGTTGGTCATGACGGAACGGGGCGCCGACAAGCTGCTGGCGAGTGCCTTCACTTTAGGCGCGGAAGGCTCCGTGGCGGCGGGCCCCGTCGGGCGCACGGCCACGGCTCAAACGGATACGCAAATGCACGCCGACATCCTGTCGTGGTCGCGATCGCGAGGGTTGTTCGCCGGCCTGGCCTTGGAAGGGGCGACGCTGCGTCAGGACCTGGATGACAACGCCACGCTATACGGTGAGCGACTGGAAAACCGCGACATCGTGGCAAACGGCGTGCCTGCGCCGAAGGCGGCCGCCACGCTGATCGCGCTGCTGAACCGCTACTCGGCTCGAGAACGCCAGAACTAGCGTCCGGCAAGGAAGGCGACCGATGAACCTCTCGGAACGGGTGCCTCTGGCGCCCTTCGGCCGCGCGGTGACCGCTGGTTCGGCGCGCTGGCGGCGGGTTGCTGACGACGCGACAACCGGTGGCGCGCTCGCCGCCGGTTGGATCACGACGCCGGTGCACGCCACATTCGTCCGCGAGACCCAGTCTGACAACGGGCTGTCGGACGAAGCGCTCGTCGAGCGCATTCGCGCCTCGCCGACCGACGACCTGAGGGACTTCGAGACGCTCGTGGACAGGCACCGTACGCGGGTCATCGCCAACTGCCGCCATCTGACGCGGCAACCCAACGAGGCCGAGGATCTGGCTCAGGAGGTGTTCGTCAAGGCCTACTTCGGGTTTCGGCGATTCCGGGGAGACTCATTGTTCCAGACGTGGCTGCAGCGCATCACGATGAACCATTGTTTCGACTACCTGAAACGACGCAAGGGCCGCAATTGTGTCGATGTTGAGGCGCTGGTCGCGGGGGACGTGGCAGTCAGTGCGACCGCCGAGCGTGACCTGCTCCGGCTCGAGGCGCGCGATCGCCTGGCCGCGGTGCTGGATGCGATGCCTGCTCGCGTGAGGATTCCGCTGGTGCTCCGCGACCTTGATGGGCTGGCGTATCACGAAATCAGCGAGATCTGGGCGTCGGTTTGTCCGCGGTCAAGATGCGCATCCTGCGGGGCCGCCAGCAGTTGCGTGCGCGTCTCGAGGCGGCGACTGCCGGGTCGTGACGCGCAGATGGAACGCGCGCGCTGCGGACCACGGATGCATCACGGCATCGCGAAAGGCTCAAGAGGGCTGAGGCGCCATCGTTCAACGATAGACAAGAACCTCGCGCTCAAGGCGAAGCCGTCACGACCCCGCCGAACGAGCGCGGCCAAACCGATCGCCTGACGCACCGCGACGTCTACCCAGAGACACAGGCGTTGTAACGGACAACAAGCCAACCCCGCGGCCGCTGGTCTCGTTGGACGCACCTCGCGGACATGACATACGGCAGGCCCGCCTCATCGACTCGGCGATGGATGCGATTGTCACGATCGATCGTCACCACCGCGTAGGGCTGTTCAATCCGGCCGCCGAGATGGCCCCAGACTGGAGTGCTGAGTGGCTGCACCCAACCGCCGCGTTTCCAGAAGCGCTCCGTTGCCGGCATCGTTTTGGCACCGCGTTTGCTTGTTCTCCTGCGGGACCACGGCAAGGGGACGGCGACGGCCATCGCGTCGCTCAGCCGGATGCCACTACAGAAGCCGCCAATCAGGAGGGTGTGCAACAACAGGGGACGACATGACCGAAGATGCGGCGGTGGCGGTGCTTTCGCCAGGTGAAAAGGTACACTTGGTCTTTCGACGGCTATTTCCAGGCGACGTTCGTCGCCACTTCGTTGGAGAGATTCAGGCCGTCGCCGATGACCAGATCCGCGTGACTGGACACGCCTTTGTGTTTGACGAGCATAGTAACGAGTATCAGAGAAAACCCGAGCAACGCACGCGGGTATTCTCGCTGTCCACACCGGTCAACGTGAATGTCATCCCCACTGGTGTCGACCCCGCGCAGGTGTTCTATTGTGAGCGCGCCGGTCGACTTGTCGTCACCGACGGAGGGGACTTTACGCTTGACGTCAACGAGACCGCCTGATCACCCGAGTCGTCCAGCCGCAGGAAGAGCCTCGACCTCTTCCCGCGACACAGGGGGTCGAGCGACTGGGACTTTCCTCTCGAGTCGGAGGTCTATCATCACGAGTCGGTGCCCCGTGTAGAGATCCGGGGGTAGGCAAAATTCCGAAGACGCTCGGTGGGTTGGTTCTTGTCGGGTGGTGCGTCCTGGTCGGGCCCGGGACAACGTCTTTGTCCGCCCAGGATCTCAGGACGCCCTTGTCGGACGCGGCACGCCGCGACGCGGCGGACGCGATCCAGCAAATGCAGGCGGACCCGCGCGGCCGTATTCACAGATCCGGTGGTATTGCGCCGACGGCACGGAGCACCCGCCGGCGGGCACGCCCTGCGCGGGGCGGGGCGGTGGCGCGCAGCACGCGGCACTCAACGAGTCGGCTCGCCGGCTCGCTATCAGAAGGTCCTGTCGACT
>CALBET010000265.1 GCA_937888665.1 uncultured Acidobacteriota bacterium | reverse complement strand
CCCGGGCGACGCGATTCGAGCCAACACCGGGAACCCGAGCCGAAAACATCGACGTGTCACAGTTTGGGGGCGGGAACCGCTCCGGCCACGAGCCGGGCGAGCGTCAGCGAGACCAGACGCTCGAGGTGGACGGCAGCATCCCGGTGGCGCCGGGGGGACCCCCCGTACGGGTCATCCACTTCCTCGCCGGTACCGGCATACTCGCCAAGCATTTCGACCCGACCGCGCAGGTTCATCGCGACGGCGTCCCGTTCGGTTTCGCGGTCCATCGTGAGCACGAGATCAGCAGTCATGTGGCGGGACAGGCGTTTCGCCCGGTGGGTGGCCATTTCCAGACCGCACTCACGCCGCAGCGCTTCGACCGAGTCCGTGTTGGGCAGGTTCCCATTCATCGCGATGGTGCCGGCGGAACTGACCTCGACATCCGCGAGCACCGGTTCCGACTTCGCCCGATGACGAAAGAGCGCCTCCGCCCTCGGGCTCCGGCAGATGTTGCCAGCGCAGACAAAGAGAAGGCTCGTGACCGTGCTCATAGGTGCGTTCCGGGCCAACGCAGCGATCAGGTTCACGCTGCCATCGCTGAAGTCTGCGATTATACCCAGTCGGTCGTCAGGACCCGGGACCTCATGCGTTGCGGCGTGCCGGCCGCGGGGATACAGTAGGGTCGCGACCCGCCGTGGCCCGCACCCGGGGACTCACCACGGCGCGTGTCCAGGCCCGCACGCGGGCCGACCGCGACACAGAACGAAAGGGAGGTGGCGTGTCTCACCCGCGTTCATACCGGCACGTCCCCACGCTCGTCGTCCTCGCCACGCTCATCCTGTGGGCCGCGGCGCCGCCCGGTCCGGCGCATGCTCAACCGGACGAGCCGGTCGACCTGAACGCCGTGTATCTGATCAAGCGAGAAGGCCTGGACCGTTCGCAGATCATGGACGTGGTGAGCTGGCTCACGGATGTGCATGGCCCGCGGCTCACCGGCTCCCCGAACCTGCAGCGAGCAGCCGACTACGCCAGCGGGCTGTTCCGCGACTGGGGGCTCAGCAACGTCGCCCAGGAAGTCTGGGGTGAGTTCGGTCCGGGATGGACCAATGACCGGTTTTACGCCCACGCCCTCGAGCCCCAGCCGTACCCACTGATTGGCTATCCCAAAGCCTGGACACCAGGGACCAACGGCGCGGTGACCGCGGAGGCCGTGCGAGTCACCATCGAGACCGACGCCGACTTCGAGCGGTATCGGGGCCAGCTGGCCGGCAAGTTCGTGCTCACGGCGACGGTGCCTGACGCACCGGCGCTGTTCGAAGCTCCGGGGCGTCGCTACACCGACGACGAACTGGCGGGGCTGGCCCAGCAGCCGGCCCCAGTCGGGCGACGGAACCGACGCGGGCGCCGAGGCGACCCCGAGTTTCCGGAGCGACGGATGGCGTTCTATCTCGAAGAGGGCGTCGCCGCGCTGATCGAGCCGGGACCGAACCCAAGTACCGGAGGCGGTGAGACCGGCGCGGTCTGGGTGCAGAGCGGTGGGTCGCGGAACCCGGACGATCCTCCCGTCGCGCCGCAGATCGTGCTGCTGACCGAGCACTACGGCCGGATCGCCAGGACCCTGGACAAGGACATCCCGGTCACGCTCGAACTACAGGTTCAAAACACGTTCCACACCGACTCGCTGGACGCGTTCAACCTCATCGCAGAAATTCCCGGCACCGACAAGGCCGACGAGGTCGTCATGCTCGGGGCGCATTTCGATTCGTGGCACACCGGGACCGGTGCCACCGACAACGCCGCCGGCTCGGCCGTGATGATGGAAGCCATGCGTCTGCTGAAGGCCACCGGCCTGCCGATGCGGCGCACCGTGCGCATCGCGTTGTGGACGGGCGAAGAAAACGGCCTGCTGGGATCGCGGGCGTACGTCGCGGCCCACTTCGGCAATGTGCGGACAATGGAGCTGACGCCGCAGCACGACCGTCTCTCCGGCTACTTCAACGTGGACAACGGGACCGGACTCATTCGCGGGGTCTACCTGCAGGGCAATGAAGCGATCGCCCCGGTGTTCGACGCCTGGGTGGGCCCCTTGGCCACTCTCGGCATGACCACGCTGAGCATCCGAAACACCGGCGGCACCGACCACCTGGCGTTCGATGCCATCGGCCTGCCCGGGTTTCAATTCATCCAGGATCCGGTCGAATACAGGACGCGCACGCACCATACGAACCTGGACCTCTTCGAGCGGGCCCAGCCGGCCGACCTGATGAAGAACGCGGTCATCGTCGCGTCGTTCGTCTATCACGCCGCCACCCGCGAGGCGCTGTTGCCTCGAAAGCCGTTACCCCAGCCCGCCCCCACCGAAGCGGGCGGGCGATAGCAGGAATTCGATTCATGCGTGACACACCGCGGGCGCGGGCCCGTCCAATCGTCGCGGTCATCGCCGCCGATCTGCTGGTCCTGCTCGTCGCCCCGACTGCACTCGCGCAGGAGGCGACGGGGTATCTGACCCCACCTCAGGCGATCGTCGACATTCTTGACGCGCCCCCGATTCTCCGGGCGGTGGTCAGCCCCACCGGCGAGACCATCGCCGTGCTGACCCGACGGAGCATGCCGGCGTTGAGTGAACTGGCACAACCGATGTTGCGGCTGGCGGGATATCGGATCAACCCTCGAACGAACGGCCCACACACGACGGCCGGACTGAGTCGGATCGCCATCCGCAATGTCAACGACGGCACAGAACACGCGTTCGACGCACCCCGCGAGACCTCGCTCGGCCCCCCTACGTTCTCGCCGGACGGATCCCGGCTTCTTTTCTTGCTGACCCGGTATAACGGCATCGAGGCCTGGACGATGGACGTGTCGACCGGTCAGGCGCGACCGCTCAGCGATACCTCGATCAACGCGGCCTGGGGAAACCCGTGTCACTGGCTCGATGCCAACGCCACGGTCATCTGCCGGTTCAAGGCCTCGGCCCGCGGGGCGCCACCCCCCGCGCCGGATGTGCCCGGTCAACCGAACATACAGTCGCACGGCGGCGGCGCCGCGCCGGTCCGGACCTATCAGGACCTGCTGCGCCACGCCCACGACGAAGCGCTCTTCGAGTACTTCTTCACGACCCAGGTCGGCACGATCGACCTGGCCACCGGCCGGCGGACCGCCATCGGCCCGCCGGGGCTCTACCAGCAGGTCAGCGCCTCCCCGAGCGGCCAGTACTTCCTCTTGGTCGAGGTCGAGCGCCCCTTCTCCTGGCTGGTCACCGCCGGCAGCTTCCCGAAGGACGTCACCATTCGAAACAGCAGTGGTGAGGTCGTCACGCAGATCGCCCGCCTACCACTGGCCGACGCGGTCCCGATCGGTGGCGTGCCGACCGGGCCGCGCGCCTACCGCTGGAACCTGACGGAGCCGCACACCGTGACCTGGGTCGAGGCCCAGGACGGCGGCGACCCGAAGCGCACGGTGGACCATCGAGACCGCGTGCTGTCACTGAGCGCACCGTTCAACGCCGACCCGTCAGAGCTGGCTCGCACCGAATTTCGGTTTGGCGGCATCAGTTGGACCGAATCTGGCGCGGCCTTGCTCACCGAGCGCGACCGGCCCACCCGCTGGACCCGCACCTGGCTCCTGGCGCCCGACCGGGACCCACGGTTGCTCTGGGACCGCAGCACTGAAGACCGATATGCCGATTCCGGTCAACCACTGACGACACCGCGACCCGGGGGGCGCGTCATCCGGCAAACCGGGGTCACCATCTATCTCACCGGCGTCGGAGCGTCGCCTGACGGAGACCGGCCGTTCCTGGACCGACTCGACCTCACCACCTTCGACACCGAGCGACTGTTTCGCAGCGCGGACAACGCCTACGAGACGGTGGAGGCCCTGCTCTCTGCCGACGCCACCTCGATACTGACGCGCCGCGAGAGCCGCACCGAGCCCCCGAACTACTACCTGCGAGACCTGGCCAGCGGGGACCTCACTGCCGTCACGACTGTCGCCGACCCCGCGCCACAGCTCACCGGCATCAGCAAGCGGCTCGTCACGTATGCGCGTGCCGACGGTGTCCAGCTCTCCGGCACCCTCTATCTCCCACCCGGGTATCAGGAGGGTCAGCACGTCCCGCTCATCATGTGGGCCTACCCGCGCGAGTTCGTCGACCCCGCGCTGGCGGGCCAGGTCAGTGGGTCGGACCACCGGTTCACAACCATTCGCGGCGCGTCACATCTGCTGTTGCTCACGCAGGGGTTCGCGGTGTTCGACGGACCGTCAATGCCGATCATCGGCACGGGGGACACCGCCAACGACACGTATGTGGAGCAGCTCGTGGCGAACGCCCAGGCCGCCGTGGACGTCGTCGTTGACATGGGCGTCACCGACCGCGACACCATCGGCGTCGGGGGCCACAGTTACGGCGCGTTCATGACGGCCAACCTGCTGGCACATTCGGACCTGTTCCAGATGGGCATCGCCCTCAGCGGCGCTTACAACCGGTCGCTGACGCCGTTCGGGTTCCAGAACGAACGCCGCACGTTCTGGGAAGCGACCGACATCTACGCGGCCATGTCGCCGTTTTTCCATGCCGACAAGATCAACGAGCCGATCCTGCTGATTCACGGTGAAGCCGACAACAACGCGGGAACGTTTCCACTCCAGTCGGCGCGGATGTACATGGCCCTCAAGGGTCATGGCGCCACCGTGCGCTACGTGACGCTGCCACACGAGTCCCATGGCTACGCCGCGCGCGAATCGGTGCTGCACACCGTGGCCGAGATGCTGAACTGGGCGAACGCGTATCTCAAACCTTCCGGTGGCGCCGGGGTTCAGTAGCCTCGAGACGGGTCAGTCGACCGACATCGACGCCTACGTGCAAGCGATGAACGGCTTCGGCACCGACACTCGATTCTATCTGGCGTCAGATTTTCAACAGGTCGTGGAACAACTGCAGGACGTGTTCGGTGAACGCATTCACCTTTATCCTCGCCGCGCCGAGCGGGGCCGCAGTCGACGGTATGTCGAAGCCACGCCGGCCGTTGATTGGCGCCCGTTCGGCCCCGAAGGGGATTTGTGAAGCAGTTCGTCAAGAAGTGCCTCTATACGATCGCACCGCGTTGGACGACCGCCCTTATGTCGGCGCGCGCACGAGCTCACTCGCACCGGGTCGTGGCGGATTGGGGGTGCGGTCCCCTCACCCACAAGCTGGTTGAGCGGTTCGGCTGCCTGGTTCAAGAGGGGCCCTTCGCGGGCCTCGCCCTCACGCCCATGACCCATGCCGAGCAGCTCGGCCCATTCCTACTTGGGGTGTACGAGAGCGAACTCGATGAAGCGTGGGACAGGGTATTCCTAGGGACGTACACGCAGATCGTCGACATCGGTGCCAAATTCGACTATTACGCTGTCGGGTTGGCCAAGAAATTTCCGGACGCAGCCGTCATTGCCTTCGACACGGATTGGTGGGCTCGAACGGCAGTCCGAGAGATGGCGACGAAGAACGGAACGACCAATCTTGAAGTGAAGGGCTTCTGCGACGCTGATTGGGTGGCGCAAAATGCACAAGAGGCGTTGTTCGTCATCAGTGACTGCGAGGGTTACGAGGCTGTGCTCTTCGACCTTCCCGTGATCCGTCGACTCCGGTCCGCGACGCTTGTCATCGAGACCCACGATTGCTTCGTACCGGGTGTGAGCGACAAGCTTCGGGCGCTCTTCGGCGAGACGCACGACGTCCGAGTCTATGGTCACGACGGCACCCGGAGAGCCACGACTCGCCCTCTCGGCTTGCTCACCGAATCGGAGAGGCAGCTGGCCACCCAAGAAGTCAGGCCTCCTCAGGTGTGGCTGCTCTGCCTCCCCAAGACAGGGCCTAACCAGACGCTGCTACGCTGAACTACTCGTTGGCATGACACGCGCCCCACATGGCCGTGGGAAGCACGTCGAAGGCGAGGTCATTGCGCTGCCGTTGGCTGCTCGCGGGCGGGGTGTTGGGCGTCCCACAGACATCCTGAGTGCTACGTCAGTGTCGGCACGAAGCGCGGTACAAGGCGGGCTTGTATCGTCTGCTCGAACGCATAGGCGATACGAATCAGAGTGGGCTCGCTCCAGGCGCGACCGAAGAACGAGAGGCCAACCGGCAGGCCGTGGACGTCGCCTGCAGGGACGGTGATGCTGGGGTAGCCGGACGCCGCCGGATACTGGGAACTGCTCCCGCCGAAGTGATCGCCGTTGACGAGATCGGTGACCCAGGCGGGCCCTCCCGTGGGGCCGATGATGGCATCGAGCTGATGCTCGTCCATCGTGCGGTCGATCCCCTCGGCGCGTGACAGCCGGGTGGAGGCGGCAAGCGCCGCCAGATACCCCGGCTCGGTGAGCGGACCCTTCGACTCGGCCTCCAGTAACCTCTCCTGACCGAAGTAGGGCATCTCCGTCTCGGCATTGCGTTCGTTGAACGCGATGAGGTCCGCAAGTGACCGGACCTCCGCGCTTGGGCCACGGCTAGCGAGGTAGGCGTTGAGGCCGGCCTTGAACTCGTAGAGCAGGACCTCGGTCTCGGCGGCTCCAAGGTTGGCGAACTCACTCGGCGAGGACCGACCGACCGGTCGCAGATCGACGGGGTCGATGATGACGGCGCCGGCCGACCGCATCGCCCCGATGGCGGATTCGACCACCTGGTCTACGGCGTCGTGGAATCCCAGAAAACGCCGCGCCACGCCGATACGCATCCCGAGGAGCCCGTCCGCCTCGAGAAACGGGGTGTAGTCCGTGAGTCCGCGCGTGTCGCTCTCGGCGGTGGCGGGGTCATTCGGATCCGTTCCGGCCAGCACGCCGAGGACAATCGCGGCGTCTCGCACGGTGCGAGCCATCGGTCCCGCCGTGTCCTGAGTATGTGAAATCGGGATAACCCCGGCGCGACTGACGAGCCCCACGGTCGGCTTGATCCCGACAATGCCATTCGCCGAGGAGGGACACACGATGGAGCCGTCCGTCTCTGTCCCGATGGCGACCGTGACCAGGTTCGCCGACACCGCCACCCCGGACCCGGAACTCGAGCCGCACGGGTTGCGGTCGAGCACGTAGGGGTTTCGGCACTGTCCGCCCCGGCCGCTCCATCCGCTAGACGACCGGGTGGACCGGAAATTCGCCCATTCGCTCAGATTGGCCTTCGCAAGAAGCACGGCGCCGGCACGGCGCAGCCTGGCGGCCACGCCGGAGTCCAGTGGCGGCACCCAGCCGGTGAGGGCGTGCGACCCGGCGGTCGTGGTCATCCGGTCGCCGGTATCAATGTTGTCCTTCAGGATGATCGGAATTCCATGCAGCGGGCCTCGCGGGCCGGTGACCCCTCGCTGGCGATCCAACTCGGCGGCGAGCACCAGCACATCCGGGTTGGTCTCGATCACGGCTCGCAGCGCAGGTCCCTCCAGGTTGAGCCGCTCAATACGCGCCAGATACGCCTCGGTGATCGAGCGAGCGGTCCACTCGCCACTCGCCATCGCCTCCTGCAACGCATCAATGGTGGTCTCCTCAAGGGCGAACTCATCAACAACGGCGGCCTCCTCCGCTGGACTCGGCTCCGCTTCCGGTTCCGGCGATGGTGCGCAGGCGATCGGTCCAGCGATGGCCGCCGCGCCCCCAACGGCTGAGGATCGTAGGAAGTCGCGGCGCGATAGGTGGCCGGTGTCTGTCGGGTTGTGAATCTGAGAACTCACGGCTCTGTCCCTGTTCGTCCTTGTTGCGGAACGAAATCCGTGCGGGCCTGGAAGCCTGCACGAAGGATGACGGAGGGTTTCCTGGCGAGGCCGGCGGGCGCAT
>CALBET010000264.1 GCA_937888665.1 uncultured Acidobacteriota bacterium | reverse complement strand
TTTCGTTGGTGGCGGGGGTAGGATTTGAACCTACGACCTTCGGGTTATGAGCCCATTCCTGGTCAGTTGCGGCTCGCCTGGTCAGCGGCAGTTTCCCCAGGTCGGCGAGCATTCCGTGCTCCCCGTGACTCCCCGCTGTTCCCCCTTGTTTACCGCTGTGCTGGTACATATTTGGTACATGGGCGACTCCCCGACGTTGGCCACGCAGCGTGACCAACCACGCTCACTCGTACGGCGTCCACGATGTCGATCGTAATCCCAACCTTACGCCGACGACCTCGTTCATGTTCACCCAGCCTGACGAGCCCAAGGAACAACTCGACCTACCCTGGGCCGATGGGCACCGGCCCCTACGTTCTCAACACCATCACGATCGCGGCGCGCACGATGCTGCTCACCCAGACCGGGGGCATCGCGGTCCACCTCACCCAACCCGCCGACGCCAGCGACGATGCGCGACCCGCGATCCCATCGCATTGGCGGCCGAGCTCCCTGCGCCAACGGGTCGTCTTGTGTCGGAGGGGCGACACAAACCCCAAGTACATACATCCCCTGGACCGGCTCGTACGCCGCCGCATGACACGAAACACCTGGTCACACTCTCACGACCGAGTTTCCGGCACCCACAGCATCGGATCAGCTGCTGCGGGATCTGTGACTCGAAGTCCAGTGAACCACCTCGCGCCCACGTGAACCATTCCACAGTTGCTTGGGGCGTCGAAGCTCAGGTGTCGAGCGACGCCAGGAAGAGGTCGTGCTCTTCGCGTGGCATCGGGACCGTGTGCTTGGCGTCGGGAAAAGTACCGAGGCGCACGGCCTCGGTGAATCCGTCGACTCCTTTGGCTCGCTCGACAGCTTCGAGTCGCCGTACGGACCGCATATCGGCCCACGCTCTGGCATGCCGCGGCGGTCGTTCCACGTCGCCGCAGATGTCCTGCATGAACGAGAAGATCACGTCGCCACCGGAGCCCGAGCCGATCGAGTGGGTGATGAGGCTCGTCCGCTTCGAGATCTCTTCGAGCGCCTCGACGGCGACGAGCTCAGCTTCCACTGCAGCACCGCCAGCGTCTTCGAATCGTTTGACATCGGAGAAGACCTTCATTGCCTCATCGGCGGTCTTGCCGATGACGCGCATCCCACCGACCTGGGTCGAGAGGCGAGGAACGAGTCCAACGTGACCTTGCACTGCGATTCCCTCGTTCGCGAGGCGCTCGACGGTCGAGAGTCCCCGCGGCGTGTAGATCGCATCGGCACCGAGTTCGAGTGCACGAATCGCAGCGGCGAGCGCGTTGTCCTCGGTGATGTACTCGGTCATCCGGAGGCTGGCGATGATGAACGTGGTCGGCGCACCATCACGCACTGCCGCAACGTTGTGATCTGACGCTGCGATCATGTCCACGCCAGCCCGTTCGCATGCTTCGGCTTCCTCCGCGGTGGCTGCGGAGACCTGGACCATCTTGATGCCATCCTCCTTGTTCTGGCGAGCGCAGTGCACGGTGAGGTTTCGTTCTGCCGGCTTGCCGCCGAATGTGTAGATGCGTTTCACGAGCGAAGGTTCATGACGCGTCGTGCGTCAATCGATGGTCCGGTTTGCGATTCTTGGGCGATGGTGCCGCCGCGCCGTCGTAGCTCGCCCACATCAGTCGAAGCCGATCGAGCGCCACCGAGCGCCAATCGGTGGGCAGTTTGTGTTCCGCGATTGCTGCCTGCACCGGTTCGGGGAGTCGAGTGAAGTCGGGGTGATACCAGAGAGTCAGGAGTGGTCTGGGTCGTCCCGACGTGTTGCCGTACGCACCGTGGATGAGGCGCGCGTCGCCGACGATGACGTCGCCGACACGACTTGGGACATCGATTGCGCTGGCGTAGTCGGCATAGGCAAGGTGGTGGGGATCGGACATGCGGCGGAGCTCGTCGGAGTGTGCCTCTGGAAGGAGGTCGTGGATCTCGGTCCGGCGTCGGTGAGAGCCGGGCACGACTCGGAGGCATCCGTTGGCCCGTTCGGTGTCGACGAGGTAGACCATGACGAACACCTGTTGGATCTGGTCGGTGTAGCTGTTCTGATCGCTCCAGCAATACCAGTCCTGATGCCAGAACAACGGCGGCGACTGGCCACGTTTGGCAATGAGATAGCCCGAACTGAACCGCGGGTCGTCGAAGCCGAGATCGGCAAAGATCCTTCGGATCTTCACGCTGGTGATGACATCGACGAACACTTCGTGCTCGACGACGCTGACCATGCTTCCCGTGGATCGCTGCGCCTCGAAATGTTGATCGTCTTGACCATTCAACACATTCTGACTCACCGCGTCGATCGCCCCGATCTCATCGCGGTCGAATACCTCGTCGAACAGCGCGAAGCCGTCCCGCTCGAGTTGAACGCGCTGCTCGATCGCGCTGATCATCTCATCACCCCAGTTCTACTCGATCGTTCGGCGACGCTCGTTTGAGCGCTGAAGCTGATCATATGATGCAAGGCTATCCGGCGCAAGGAAGTCCTCTCAACGACCGGCACTCTTCTGGAGTCCAAGGTGCGAGAAACTCGCAGAAAGCGGGCGCCGCGACCCGGATGCTGCCATCGCCGAGGAGCTCCAAGCTCTCCACACTGCGACTCCGGCCTGACGCTCGGTCCTCTCGTCGACCCGACCTCGGATATTGGACAGCAGCCCGCGACCGGTCGGAAGGGGATGCAAAGCGGACGCAAAGTGGACGCTGACTCCGTCGAGGAACGACCTCGGCGAATTCTTCCGACGGAGATGCAGTCATGGGAATCGAAATCAGCAAGAAACGCAATCCTCAACGTCAGCGCCGACCGACTCTGGTCGATCTTGGATCCCCAGCCTCGTGCACAACCTGACCAACCACACGGTGGTGGGTCGCTGGGACCGGAACAGTCGGAGGTGCAGATCAAGACCACGGCCCACACCGAGGGAGTTAAGGGCACGCTGGTGAAGCCGCTGATGACTCGCCAGTTCAGCCGGGCCATCGATGGGTTCCTCAAGGACCTCAAGATCTTCGCCGAGTCAGGGAAAATCTCGAGCAAGAATACCAAGGTTCTGGACAAGGCGGGTCGCTGAGTCCGATGCCGAAGCTTCTCTGCGGAAACGAGCCGGTCGAGATCCTCTGGGTCTGACCGGCTCGTCGGCGTTGTCTCACAGTGGATTCGAGCTCGTTGAAGGAGAAATGATGGAACCGATGCGAACCCGGTGTCGGCGAGATGGGCAACGATCAGCTCGACCTAGCGAGACGATTATTGAACCACGCTGACCAGGCGAAATAACCTGAGCGTGGTCACCGATTGTTGACGCAGTGTGGCGACATCGAACCTGTCGCTTCTCGGTTCGTCAAGCTGCGGCGACGGTGCAGGGGCCCGCGGGGCAATCAACCCCGTCGAAGACCAGATCGGTGCCGCCCTGTGTGATCCGCACCTCGTAGGTGATGGGAAGCACATCGACTTCCAGCTCGGCCCCGACTCTTGCCTAGTTCTCCGTCTCTCGTGCTGAACCGCTGCTCGTTCGAGAGCCACTCTGCCCTATTGACTACTGCTTTTGAGTAGACAAGTGTGGCGGGTTCATTGCAGGGCTTTGCTCAACTGAGCGCGTATGGTGGACATCCGTGAGCGACCACCCTGACACCCTCGAGCCGATCAAAGCGCTGTCTCACGCACTCGTCGCGCAGCGCTACTACATCGACGGAAACAGCAAGGTCGAGATCGCTGAGGAACTGGGCGTATCGCGGTTTCGGGTGGCTCGCCTCCTCGATGAGGCTCGAGCCAGCGGGACAGTGAAGATTGAGATCACCGCGCCAACGCTGATCGATGCCGAGTTGTCGATCGCACTTCAACAACGGTTTGGCTTGCAGCATGCTGTCGTGGCCAGCACGGCCGGCAATGAGTCCGAGGACGCGGCCCGTACCATGGTGGCGCGGGTGGCCGCGGCGACGCTGGCGGAGACCCTCGGCGATCAGGACGTGGTCGGGATCGGTTGGGGACGGACGTTGAACGACGTCGTGTCTGCATTGCCGGCGCTCGCAACGTGCGAGGCGGTCCAGGTCGTCGGTGGCATGCCCGATGTCGAACTATGGATGAACTCGGTCGACCTCGTCCGGCGCTTCAGCGAACGATCTGGTGGCGCGATGCAAACGTTTCTTCTGCCGTACCTCACCGACAATTCTGTCATCGCCGAGGGGCTTCGGCGCGATCCCAGCTTCGTTCGTGCCCGTCAACGTTTCGCGGAGTTGACAGTGCTCATCGCCGCGGTCGGTTCGTGGGTGCCGCCACTATCGGGCCTGTATGAGCTGCTGACGGAAGAGGAGCGCGCGGCGTACCTCGCCGAGGGTGCTGTTGCGGACATGTTCGGCGCAGTCTTTCGTCCCGACGGGACGATCCTGTCGGAGGTAAACGCCGAGCGTGCGATTGGTATCACCCCGGCCGAGATCGGCCAAGTGCCGAGCGTGATCGGCATTGCTGCCGGTCCTTCGAAGGCCAACGCCTTGCGTGCGGTCCTGCTCTCTGGACTCGTCACGTCCGTCATCACCGATTCCGGAGTTGCGACAACGTTGCTGACGCAGCAGTAGATCGGGAGCCGCGACGGCACCTCAACTCTCGAACGCTGTCCCTCCGGGAGGCCAACCGCGCCGCGTCTGGCGCTCTTCCGAAGCGCTCGGTCGCTCGTTTGATGTTGACATACACAGGATGTGGCCACTAGAGTCCATTTGATTGATCACATCGCTCATATGAGCAGGGGGGACATGAGATGGAGTACCAAGGAATGGGCCGATTGACCAGGCGTTTGAGGCTCGTGGTGGGGTTGTTCGTCGCGTTCGCGCTCGTTGCGGTTGCGTGCGGCGATGACGACGGAGGCGACACCGCGGCCGAGACCCCAGCACCTGCAGAGGAGCCCGCAGAGGAGCCTGCCGAAGAGCCGGCAGAAGAGCCTGCTGAAGAGCCTGCCGAAAGCCCCGTCGGTCTTGTGTCAACCGAGGACTACGTTGCGGATCTGGAGGCCGCCAACACGGACTTCACGATCGGGGTCGGCATTCTCGGCCTCGCAATCGACTTCCACGTGATCGTGGAGGAAGGCTTCAACTCTGCCGCCGCGGAAGCCGGTATCGACCTCGTTCTCCTCGACAACAACTACGACGCAGCCCAGGCAGTGGAGAACGCTCGGGCGTTGGTCGTCCAAGACGTCGACGCTGTTATCGAGTACCAGTGCGACGCGCCGACCAACGAGATCATCGCCGAACTCTTCGAGGAAGCGAACATTCCTGTGGTTGCGATCGACTGCCCGGTTCCTGGTGCGCCGTTCTTCGGTGGGAACAACACCGTTGCGGGGACGATCGGCGGCGAGGCCCTGGGCCAGCTTGTCCTGGACAACGGCTGGGATGTCGACTCGACTGCGTTCGTCTACCTTGACTTCACGCCCGCTGGTGAGCCGGCCGCGGCACGTCGCCAGGGTTACATCGACGGATTCACGAACGTGGTCTCCGGCTTCCCGGATGATCAGATATTCGATCTCGATACCGAGGGTACCGAGGACGCTCTGAATCAGATGAGGTCATGGATCTCGGGTCACCCCGAGTTCGACTTCATCGCGGTCGGATCAATCGAGGACGGTCGAGCGCTCGGGGCACATGGGGCTCTCGTCGGGGCTGGTCGCGAGGACTCCTCTGTGCTGGTAAGTCAAGGCTGTGACGGGACTGCTCAAGACTTCATTCGTGCCGACGATCCGATCTTCAAGGGATCGGTTGACTATGGCCCAGCGCTCTATGGCTTCAATACAATCTCCATCGCGCTGGACATCCTGAACGGCGACCCAGTGCCAGAAGAGTTCTTCGTCGATCATGTGAACTGCGAGGCCTCAACTATCGACGAGCTGTACCCAGCGAACTAGCACTATGCCGGTAAGGCTGCGCACGTCCGGCCAGCTCCCCCTCCCCTCCTGGGCTGGCCGGAAGTTGTGCGGATCGTGCGGGACCGAGAAGTGACGATCCGAACGGTTCTTCGGCTCGAGGGCCTAACGAAGTGGTATCCGGGCCAACTCGCGCTTGACGACGTGTCACTCGAGCTCCGCGAGGGCGAGGTCCACGCCCTGGTCGGCGAGAACGGCGCCGGAAAGTCGACGCTCATCAAGATTCTCGCTGGAGCGATCAAACCCGATGCCGGCACGATTGAGATCGACGGCAACATCGCCTCCTTTCACGACCCGTCGGCACCGCGCAAGCTTGGCTTTGCATTCGTCCATCAAGAGCCCCAGATCGCGATCAATCAGACGGTCGCCGAGAACGTGTTGCTTGGCGGATTCCCCACCCGGGGTATCTTCATCCGCCGACGAGCGGCGGATACTCGGGCCCGAGAGGTGCTCAACCTGTTCAGCGTCGATGTCGATCCTTCTCGCCCGATGTCTGACTTCGGAACCGCAACGCGCCGCGTGATTGAGATCAGCCGGGCCGTAGCCCAAGAGGCCAGATTCCTCGTGCTGGATGAGCCGACAGCGGCGCTACCACGGGCGGAACGGGCGAGGCTCCTGCAGCTGATCCGCGACTTCGCCAGCAGTGGGGGCACCGTGCTGTACGTCTCGCACCATCTGGACGAGATCCTGGAGATTTCCGATCAAGTCACGGCGCTGCGCAACGGCCGCTTTGCGGGTAGCCGGCCGCGGTCCGAAGTCGACAAGGAGACGGTAATCGAGATGATCCTCGGCGGACAACCGACAGCCAATAGAATTCCCGCCGCACTCGACTCGGCCGAACCCGTGCTCGCCGTGGCCGACGTAGCCATCGCGAAGGACGGCCCGAGGGTCAGCCTGTCCTTGCGCCGGGGCGAGATTCTCGGGTTGTTCGGGCGCATCGATGCCGGTCACGAACAAACTGCGCGTGCGGTCGCCGGCGTCGTCCGAGTTGCTGAGGGCCAGATGACCCTGAACGGCGAGTCGTACTCGCCGCATACGCCGCACGCCGCGAGAAATAGGGGCGTCGGGTTCCTTCCAGGCGAACGCAAAACCGAGGCCGTATTCGCCAACGCGAGTGTGGCTGAGAACATCACTGCCGGGAGCATGATCGGTGTCCATGGCCTCGGCTTGGTCGACCGAAGAAAGCGCAATACGGCGGCGTCACAATGGCGGGATAAGCTCTCCATCAAGGTTCCGAGGGTGAGCGAGCAGATCAGCACGCTGAGCGGCGGAAACCAGCAGAAATGCATGATGGCTCGGCTGCTTGCTACCGATCCCGAGATCCTGGTGCTTGAATTCCCAACCGTGGGTGTCGATCTCGGCGCTCGAGCGGAGATCTACGCGATTGTCCTCGAGGCTGCTGGCAGGGGTCTCGCAGCCCTTGTCGTTTCGGATGACCTCGACGAGCTGACAGCGATCGCTCATCGAGTCGCTGTGTTTCGCGATGGACGAATCACTGGGATCCTCAGCGGTGACGAGATCACGAACAACAACATCCTCGAGATGGCCCTGTGACAGCAACGAACCGCGGCGAGCTCCCAGACGACGACGAGAGTCAAGTGGTTAGCGTCGAACGGAGCACCATCGAACGAGTTCGTGGACCGCTGACAGACCTGATGAAGCATCCTGCCGCTGCCCTGAGTCTGTTCCTTGTAGCGATGATGACCGCGATGACGTTCGCGAATGACAACTTCCTTACGCGAAACAATCTGGTCGCGATCGGCCTCGCGGTGAGCGTGATCGGCATTGCCGCCGTTGGCCAGACAATCGTGATCGTCTCAGCCGGCATCGACCTGTCTACAGAGTCCATCATCGCGCTCACGAGCGTCGTGGTCGCCGACCTTCTCCGCGACGGCCTCCCCGTCGGAACCGTGTTGGTTCTAGCGCTGTTGCTCGGATGCGGCTGTGGCCTGACGAATGGGCTCATCATCGCCTGGCTCAGAGTGAACCCAGTGATCGCAACACTCGGCACGTTGACCCTACTCCGGGGCCTCGCCCGTCTCTATGCCAAAGGACGTACGATCCCTGTCGGCGATCAGACCATGCGCGACATCGGGCTGGATGAACTTCCCGGTGGCATACCAATCCCAGTCGCGATCATGCTTGTCTGCTTCGCGATCGGAGCAGCGGTCATGATCTGGACCACCTTCGGACGCAACACCTACCTGATCGGCGACAACCTCGAGGCGGCCCGACTTGCCGGCGTGCGGACCAAGCTCGTCCAGGTCGGCGTCTATACGGTCGCGGGGCTCTTCGCGGCCATTGCTGGCATTGTGTTCACCGCTACGGTCGGCGCCGGTCTTCCCAACGGCGCCAGCGGCACCAGTTTGACTGTCATTGCTGCAGTCATTCTGGGGGGTACGAGCCTCACTGGTGGGATCGGTAGGATCGGTGGCACGCTGATTGGTGTCCTGGTCCTCGGAGTGATTGACAACAGCCTCATCCTGCTCGACGTCAGTAGTAACTGGCAGCTCGTCGTGGTCGGAACAGTACTGATTGCTGCGGTAGCGCTCGACCAAGGACGCCTCAGGCTCAACGAGATCGGTCTCGCAAGAAGGGCCGCCCGTCGAGCCGGCTGACGAGCACCAACACCCGTATCCGCAAGGGACTACCTGCCTGTCGGCTCCGGAAGCTCGCTGGCCCAAGGCGGATCGGCACCGATGCGCGTGCAGACGACCGCGGCGACCTCACAGGCTCGCTGGGCGATGCGGCGCCAATCGTCCTCGCTGACCCTGGCCAGCGCTGCGGGATCTCGCGCGTCCACCGCGTGCAGGTCGGTGAGAAGTGAGCCAATGAATCCGTCGCCGGCTCCGACGGTGTCCTTCACCGATACGGCCCGGGCAGCAGCCGACACCGACCACCCGTCACCGAAGACCTGGCAACCCGATGACCCAGCGGTGACGATCACGACATCGGGTCCCCGGTCGAGCAACTCAGCAGCCACCGACGACGGCGCACGGCCGGGCCAGATCCAGTCGAGATCCTCATCGGAACATCGGTAGAGGGAGGTGGCAGCAACCCAGCGGTCGTGCCAAGATTCCCACTCCGACCGGTCATCGATCAGCGCCGGCCTGATGTTCGGATCGCAGGATACGAGTCCCGGGCTCGTCTCGATCAGGCTGACAATGGTGTGTGCCGTTCGACCCCGGTAGTCGACGTTCGTGCCCCCGTGAACGATGTGAGGGCCGGGACCGATCGGGCTGAGGTCATTGGACTCGAGTGCAGAGTCCGCCGCGCCGTCAGCGTCAAACTCGAATGTCGGCGACGGCTGCGTCGACACGATCGCCCGAGCTGTTCGTTCCGGTCCCCGTTCGACCAGGGACAAGTCAACTCCAGAATCCGCAAGATGCTTGACGAGCAGATCCCCGTAGTGATCAGTGGACACTCGGCCGAGGAACGCCGTGGGGGCCCCGAGCCGGGCGGCGGTGATTGCTACGTTCATGTTGCAGCCGCCGGGGACGGGCTCAGGGAGCATGTCCATGATCGCTGAGCCACAAGAGACGATCATCCGTGAGCATCCCGTTGGTCGGAGTCGGCACGGATTGGCGGTCTCGCCCGCGAATTCTGCATGGGCGGCGTGCTAACTCAATTCAAGATGAGGCTGTGGGGATCCAGCACGAACTTCTTGCTGGCTCCGTCATCGAACTCGCTGTAACCCCGCGGAGCGTCAACGAGTGGTATCGGCGTGGCATTGACGGCCTTCGCGATTTGGCACCGCTCACTCAAGACGGCGGCCATCAGCCCGCGGTTGTACTTCATGACTGGGCATTGTCCCGTCGTGAACGTGTGTGATTTGGCCCAACCCAGACCGATGCGTATGGACAGGCTTCCGACCTTGGCCGCGTCGTCAACGGCCCCCGGATCACCCGTTACGTAGAGGCCGGGGATGCCAAGGCGTCCAGCTGCCTTGGTGACCTCCATGATGGAGTTGAGAACGGTCGCTGGGGCTTCGTGGTCGGCATCGGCGCCGTGGCCGCGGGCTTCGAACCCGACTGCGTCCACCGCGGCATCGACCTCTGGAACCCCCAAGATGGCCTCAATCTGCTCACCGAGATTGTCATGAACCGCAAGGTCCACGGTCTCGCAACCGAAGCTGGCCGCCTGTTCGAGCCGGACCGCGTTCATGTCGCCCACCACGACCACCGATGCGCCGAGGAGCTGGGCGGAATGGGCCGCCGCAAGGCCGACGGGGCCCGCTCCTGCGATGTAGACCGTCGAGCCGGTGGTGACTCCGGCAGACGCAGCGCCGTGGTAGCCAGTGGGGAATATGTCCGACAGCATCGTGAGGTCGAGAATCTTCTCCATTGCCTGGTCCCGGTCGGGGAACGGGAGGAGGTTCCAGTCGGCATAAGGCACCATGACATACTCGGCCTGCCCGCCGACCCAGCCGCCCATGTCGACATAGCCGTACGCTGACCCGGGCCGATCCGGGTTTACGTTGAGACAAACGCCCGTGTGGCCTTGCTTGCAGTTCGGGCATCGTCCACAGGAGATGTTGAACGGTACCGAACACAGGGTGCCGACAGTGATGAACTCGACGTCCCGGCCGACCTCGATCACCTCACCAAGGATCTCATGGCCAAGGACCAGGCCGGTCGGCGCAGTGGTTCGGCCGCGGACCATGTGTTGGTCCGAACCGCAGATGTTCGTCGCCACAACCTTGATGATGACGCCGTGTTGGCAGATCCGGCCGACGTTCGCTGGATGCACGCCGGGCCCGTCGCGGAGTTCCAACTTTGGGTAGTCGATGTCTTGCACCTCGACATGACCCGGTGAGATGTACGCAACCGCTTTGTTGCCGGCCATGACTAGCCCCCTGCTCGTCTGAGCACATGGTATGCTCGTTCGGCCATGCTAGCGATGTGGATCGATCGAGGTCAAGACGGCTTTGACCCTGCGCCGAGACTACGTCTATATTCTCAGATGATCCTATAGCGTGCTCAAACGAGTGTGAAGAGACGACAGATGCGAGGAGACCGGATGGAGCAGGTGGCTCGCGTCGCGGCGATGATCCGTCGACGCAGTTTCGAGATGGCGGTGGAACACAACGGTGGCTACCTCATCCAGGCCTGCTCCTCGGCCGAGATGGATATCGGTCTCGTGGTGACCGCCGAGAACCACCTCACCCGTGGGGGGCTCGGCACCGCTGTTGCCGAAGTCATCGCCGTGCCCTCTCGCGTGAGGCTCGACGCCAACAAGCAGACCAAGAGGCGCTTTAGCACAAGGACAGAGGTGTAACTGTGCAGCTGATGAACTTCGAAGCGATGTGGGGCCTTACGGGAACGTTGGCCGAGCGACTTCAAGGAATAAAGGATCGCGGGTATGACGGAGTTGAAGCAGGACTCCCAGAGTTCATGGCCCGGCTCGGTGACATCGAGACACGCGAGGTAGCTGACTTCCGCCACATCCTCGATGATCTCGAGTTGGCCTACATCCCGATGATCTTCACCTATGAGCCAGAATTTGCAGACCGATGGGGCGGCATGGAGATTGAATCTTCCGCAACGCACGCGGTTACATTCCAACAGCAGGTGGAGGCTGCAGCGGCCTACGCTCCGATGCAGATGACGGCGCACTCTGGGTCGGACGCAATGACGCTCTCTGAGGCTCTCGCTTTCTTTGAGGCCGCGCTCGCGGTTGAGAGCGACGTAGGAATTCCAATCGGCCACGAAACCCATCGGATGCGGATTCTCTACAGCCCATTCGTGTGGCGGGAGATTCATCAGGAGCTACCGGATCTTCGGACTGTGGCCGATATCAGTCATTGGGTGAACGTCTGCGAGCGGATCCCCGATGACCTTGAGGACCTCTTCTTGTCGTGCACAGCTGCTGCGATTCACATCCACGGGCGAGTAGGGCACCCCGAGGGCCCGCAAGTCAGCGATCCACGAGCACCCGAGCATCTTCACCTAGTCGAATGGCACGAGCGGTGGTGGCGCTCGGTCCTGACCGACGCCCTCGAATCGGGTTCCGAAATCGTGACATTCGACCCCGAGTATGGGCCGCCACCGTACATGTCAACTCTTCCGTACACCGGTGCGCCGGTCGCGGCTTTGGAAGAGGTTCGACTTTGGGCCCGTGAGCGAATCGGCATCGTGCTTTCAGAGCTTCAACAAGCTCTCTCCTCATGACGGTCGGCCACATCAACGAAGCCGAACGCCCCCGACCACGACTCTATGTCGGGCACCCATAGGGCTCGTTGGCGTCGTCGAGTGGGCGCTGTAACTCAAGCCTGACTCGATCGCTGCTACCGTCGCCCGTGAACTGATGGCCTGATCGCAGTCGTAAAAGTTGGCGCACCCTGGCTGGCCAAAGCCTCGGCGGCCCGGATCACCATTTGTGCTCTGGAGCATGGCACCTTGGTCTCTGGATCCTCGTGGATCCAGAGACGAATGCAAGCAGTCACGTCGGTTGACGAAACATCTGCTCCTGCGATCAGGCTTCGTCCTCCGTACGCAGGCCGCTCGCACGAGCAGTCGACTTGGTCTGCGGCGCGATCACGCGCCATTCATAGAAGTCGCCCCCGGCCGGGCCGTGCGGCACTTCTGGATCCCAGAAGTGCTGGGTCAACGCCTTACGCCAACGGCGTGATCGGTTTTCCGTTGTCATGTGAGGCGTAGCAGAGTGATGGAATGTCACGGACCCGCGCCGAATCGGACAGGCGATGGTCTTCGAGTCGTCGACTTCGCATCTCAATATGTCACTCTTCAAGCCCGGCACGCGCTCGTGTGGGAATACGCCTCGTCTGTGAGCGCCATCACTGAAGTGCATACAACCATTAGTTTCATCTACGTCCTGAAGCGGAATCCAGCACGTGATCCCGCGATTTGTCAGGGCGCGGCCCCAGTATCCTTCGTCTTGGTGCCACCAGGTAGGCACACTGTGCCCCGGGCGTTTGGCCAGGAATTGATCGTACTTGAACGCAACAGCTCTGCCGAGAAGCGCTGACCCAAATGTGGCGGCCCAGGTTCGGTATATCTGATCATCGAGTTCTGGAAACAGTTCAAACGGATTGGCCTGAACGATGCGAAAGCTTCTCTCCTCGCTACTTTCGCGTTCGTCCCACGCCCAGTCGTTGGCTAGATTCTCTTTGTCAGCGAGAATCCCATCACAGAAGGTCTCGATCTCGACCAGGTCATGCTCGGCGATCGCGTCCTGTACGACGAGGTATCCGTGCTCGTCAAAGAACGCCACCTGAGCATCTGTCGGTTTCGGATAGCTCATTCTGCTAGCACCTATATCCATTCGACACATCGGACGTCGATCGCCGTACGGCTGGTCTGAGGCCCACGGCTGGCTCAACCATCTTCGCGGGACAGCGTGATCGCCCTCTCCGGGCAACCTCTGACGGTGGTCTCTGCTGCCTCAAGCTTCTCGGGTGGCACGTGGTCAACGAGCGCGATCCCGTAGCCCTCATCGTCGTGCGAATACAGTTCGGGTGTCGTTGTGTAGCAGCGACCATGCCCCGTGCACAGCTTTGAGTCGATTGCGAGCCTCATTGTTTTGTCTCGTCCCGCAACGAGACGAATGAAAGTGGCAAGCTAAGTATCTGCCGTCGTTGGTTCGTGGCAATTTCGACTTCGTCCGGCGCCGTAATCTTCAGACTGCCCAGTCGCTCTAGCAGAACGCTCACCCCGACCGTGAGACTCAAACGTGCCTGGTGATTACCGAGGCAGCGATGGACCCCAAACCCCAGCGCGAGGTGACGATTGGATGAACGCTCGAGGTCCAAGGCCGGGTCGCCAAACTCTGCGGGATCGTGATTGGCCGAAACATGAAAGAACGCGACCTGGTCTCCCTTTTTGATCGGTTGACCCGCGATTTCCGTATCTTTCGTTGCGTACCGTGCCATGCATACGCCGGGGTTGAAGAGACGGATCGCCTCTTCAATGAACTCCGGATGATCTCCAGGTGACGACAGCAGTTGAGCATGCAGCTCCGGGTTCTCGGCGAGGTACTTGATAGTCCCCGCAATAGTGCTCGTGGTCGTATCCAAGCCCGCAAAGATCAGCGTATAGAGCACACGCGCGCGCTCTTCGTCGGTGACTGGCGGCCCGTCGTCAATGGTCATGTCCAGGATCGCTGAGACCACGTCGCCGTGGTGTAGATCCGATGCCCGGCTTGACTTGATGTGGTCATAGGCATACTCGTACACGTCCGTGAAACCCGCCGGGTCGAACTCCCGTGACCCATCGGGGAGGACTGTTCCGAAGATGGCCCGGGTGATGGCGTCCCGCAAATGGGGCATATCCGCAGCCGGCAAATTCAGAATCGCCTCGCTCATGATTCTTTCGGCAAACGGGGCGCCGAACTCTCTCACGAACTCACATGTCCCTTGGTCTATGAAGCCGTCGACAATCTCGTGCGAGATCGTCTTGATCTGCTCTTCGAGGGGCCGAATCTGCGCAAGTGTGAAGTGGGGATTCAAAGTGGCCCTCCACTCACGATGCCGTGGCGGATCCATCTCGATCGGCAGCATCGGCTCGATTCCCTCAGGGCGGTTGATGATGAATCCTCCGGGCCCGACCCCGGCTTCACCCGGCCAAGCACTGGAGAAGGTTTCCCACTCCCTCGAGACCCGGGCTACATCGTCGTAGCGGGTGACAACCCAGTAGCCCTCGCCAGCATTGCTGCGCGCCACAGGGCAGTTCTCTCTCAAGTCACTGAGTATCTCGAGGTACCCCTCGGCGAAGCTCGGATCATTGAAATCGAAGTCCTGGCGGTAGTCCCTCATCTCTCCACCTCTGTGCTCATGCGGCCATCTGATGCGCTCGTTTGAGAGATTACACGGATCAATCGGCCTGCGCAAACGGATCTGGCGCGACTCCCCCGCGCACCCGGCCGCGCCGCTCGTTGGGCGGTCGACTCCGCCGCCAGACCTGGCCGCGAAGTGGCGTTGGGGCCAGCGAGCCATCCGAGAACGACGAAGCCCCCGGCCGCTGACCTGGGGCTTCTCGTTCTGTAGGTTCGGTGGCAACCGCGGGATTTGAAACTACGACCTTCGGGTTATGAGCGACGAGCTACCAGGGCGGTTCACCCAGCGGCCCAGCCGAGAAATCCTCAGAATCTTGTCGCGTCTTGCCACGCGCGACCGCCTTCCCTTGGTGTGACGGCCAACAACGAACTGCTCCGGACCGCTCCTCGCTGCGACATCTCGAACCGAGGCCTCGCTGGTCCCGCCAGGTCCAGGTCCCCGCCTTACTCTGTCGGCTGCCGGTTTGGCTGCCGCCCAGAGCCGGCTTCGGCGCGCCAAACCTGCCGCAACGCTCTGACCAGGGGAAACGAGTGGGCCGTGAGGGACTTGAACCCCCGACCCCCTGCGCGTCATGCACAGTTCATCACCCCGTGGATGTTCGCCGACGTTCGCCGAGCCCGGACTGACACGAATCCTACTTCGCTCCCGTTCACCCGTGTTCGCCGGAATGCGCCCTCTTTGGCTGCCACTTTGGCTGCCACCTATGCCGGGTTTCATCGCGTCAATATTCGTCGAAACCCAGGTCGATCTCGAGCGACACGAGCTCGACCGCACCATCGGTTGCCAGTTGACCGACCGCCGTCAATCCCTGGACGAGCACCCCAGTCGTGATCAGCACTCGGTAGTCGGTCCTGCCCGGAATCAGCTCCGGAAGGTCATCGAAACGGGTCGCGAAGATTTCGACGATGGGGAGGAGTTCCACGCTCTGGAAGTCGTTCGTAGACGGCTCGCCGCGCGGACCTCGCTCGGCTCCCAGCTGGCGGTCGAGGTCGGCAAAGAACGACAGCGTTGCCCGGACCGGCCGCCGAGCCGTGGTCACCGCCGGTCGGGCGTCTCGGTTGCTGCGATTCGTTGCTCGATCTTGCGCCGAGTGCGAGCCAGCAACTCCGGTGGCGCATCTTCGAGGTCCCAGATGATCCCGGCTTCGAAGACCGCTTCGCGCTCGGCCGGTGTCAACTGCTCGAGCTCCGCCGCAGTCCAGATCTTCTCGGCCATGCATCGAGACTAGCGAGCCACGATGACAGCCGTCGCCACGGTGCCTGGCTGCAACTTGGGCTGCCATCAGTCGGTGGAGGCACTCGACGGGCTGGTGCTGAATGTCGGAGGATTACCGCGAGCGCCAAGTAGCCCGCGATCTGATGGTGAGACACTCACGTCCCCGAAGGCTGAGCCCCGCCGAGGTCGACGACGTCGCCCGCCTCTACCAGGGCGGCGCCACCGTCAGCGACCTTGCCGACCGGTACAACATCCACCGCAACACCGTGACCGCCCACCTCGAACGCTCAGGCATACCCCGACGCGGCGGTGCCCCGTCTTCCACGAATCCGACCTGCCATCGCTCACCGAGCAGTACCTCAGAGGCGACTCCTGCGCCATCATCGCCGCCCGTCACAACGTCGACCCGGCCACCGTCCTTCGCTGGCTACGCCGCGCTGGCGTACAGAGGCGACTCCGCCAAGGAGGCCCGCGGCCGAGCTCATAGACAACCGCCAGCACAGGCCGCCCGACCGATAGCACAGAACGATGCGCGTATGGATGTCCAGTGTGTCCATTGCAGGGCTTTGCTCAACTGAGCGCGTATGGTGGACATCCGTGAGCGACCAC
>CALBET010000263.1 GCA_937888665.1 uncultured Acidobacteriota bacterium | reverse complement strand
CGCTGTCGCCGGGCTCCGCCGACTGTTTCACGAGCAGAAGATTGAGGTAGCCGCTTCGCGCCCGATCGAAGGAGTGTGCGTTTGCGCAGGTGGCCGCGGCGGCGCCGAGCGTCAGTCCTCCACCGCACACCGGGCAGGCCAGCCTCGTCGTCATCGTAAGAGTGTCGTCGAAAACTGCGCTACACGGCGGTGTACCAAGTCGAGCAGGCGGCCGGTCCGGCCGACGGGTATGACACGGTCGATGCGTTCCTCGATGCGGTGTGTGCAGCCTTGGAGGAGGACGCAAACGGGTTGGGACGGCCAGCCCTGGTCTCACCAGACAGACCACGACGCCCTGTAGGCCCACCGGCACGACCCCGAGCCCCTGGTCAGCCGCGCCAGGCGCGTTGTAGAGGCCCTGCTGCGGCCCAAGGCGTACAATGACCTCGTTCGCTCAGACAGACCATGGCTCTCGTACCCGGCACCACGATCGGCCACTACGATGTTTCCGCCCTCATCGGCGAGGGCGGCCTGGGCTCAGGTCTGGCAGGCCACCGACACCCAACTCAAACGACAGGTCGCGTTGAAGATGCTACCCGACGCCTTCGCGGCTGATCCACATCGCCTCGCCGAGGCGCTCGAAGCGGCGAATGAACAGGGCGGCACGGACGGGTGCGGATTGCGAAGACTTGAGTCACGGGCCAGGACCGCGTAGATTTGCCGCTCTGGACAGGAGTCTTCGACTTATGACAATCAGCCCGACGACACGTCGGCGCACCGGACGGCATGCACTGGGGGTGCTGATGCTGGCGAGCCTCGCCGCACAGCCCGTGCACGCGCAGGACGATTGGCCGGCATGGGGACGCGACCCGGGCAACCAGCGCCACTCCCCGTTGACACAGATCGACACCCGCAACGTGTCCACCCTGGTACCGGCTTGGCGGTACGAGATGACCGAGCCGGGCGTGCCGTCGCGGCCGGCCCAGTCCACCCCGCTCATGGTCGACGGCGTCCTGTATCTCTCCTTTCCGTATTACCGGGTTGTGGCGCTGGAGCCGGAGACCGGTGACGTGATCTGGGACTACACGGCACCCGGGGACTGGAACTCCCCGGAGCACCAGCTGCACTGGACCGGCGGCTCGATGCGGGGACTGGCCTACTGGGAAGGCGACGACGTGACGTCGCCGCAGATCGTGTTCGGCACCGAGGAGGGCGAGCTGATCTCGCTCGACGCGCACACCGGCGTCCCCAACGGTCGGTTCGGCAACGACGGCTACGTCGACCTGAAGACCGAGGCCGTCATGAACGGCTTCCCCAACATGCACTACGGGATCGCGTCGGGCGTGGCCGTTTACAAGCACCTGGTGTTCACCGGCGTGCACAACGCGGACGAGACGGGATCGAAGGGACCGGCGGGCGACGTGCGTGCGTGGAATCTGCGTACGGGCGAGCTGGTGTGGACGTTTCACACCGTGCCTCACCCGGGCGAGGTCGGCAACGAGACCTGGCTCGACGACTCGTGGCGCAACGTCAGCGGCGCCAACATGTGGACGTTCTTCACCATTGACCATGAGCGCGGCATTCTCTACATGCCGCTCGGGTCCGCCCTCAACGACTTCTATGGGATGGACCGGCCCGGCGACAATCTCTTCTCTGACTCGATCGTGGCCGTCGATGCCCTGACCGGCGAGCTGAAGTGGCACTTCCAGGCGGTCCATCACGACCTGTGGGACCTGGACATGCCCGTGCCGCCGATCCTGTTCGACGTGGAGCGGAACGGTGAGACGATTCCGGCCGTCGGGGTCATGACCAAGTACCCGGTGCTCTTCATCTTCAACCGGGTCACCGGCGAGCCGATCTACGAGATCGAGGAGCGTCCCGTCCCGCAGGGAGACGTTCCCGGGGAATACTACTCGTCGACGCAGCCGTTTCCGGTGAAGCCGCCGCCGTTCGGGCGGACCCGCTTCACGATGGACGACATCGCGACGGTCACGCCCGAGCATACGGCCGCGTGCCGCGAGCTGTTGATGAGCTACGACGGCGGCCGAAACCGTGGCCCCTTCACGCCGCCGTCCCTGGACGGTGCGCTCGTGTTTCCCTCAACCGGCGGCGGGACGGAGTTCACCGGCGGGACGTTCGATCCGAGTCTGGGGTACTACATCATCAACTACGCGGACACCGGACATATCAGTACCCTCAGACGGATGGAGGACGACCCGAATGGTCGAGGTTATGCGGGTCCTCCCGAGTCGCGCAGGACCTTCTGGCACGTCGTCGACCGGTTGACCGTCGACGGGTGGCCCTGCTGGCAGCCGCCGTGGTCCAGCCTGATCGCCGTGGACGTGAACACGGGCGAGATCGCCTGGAAGATCCCGTTCGG
>CALBET010000262.1 GCA_937888665.1 uncultured Acidobacteriota bacterium | reverse complement strand
CGGAGGCGAATCTGATGTCGGTGCTCGGCAACTTCACGATGGTCGATGCGCAGACCGACGGGAGCCTGATTCTGTCGTTCGACGACCCCGATCTGTTCAAACACCCCATCGCCATGTTGTGGGAACCAGGGTTCTGGGTGATGACCGACGCCCACGCCGAGCGGCTGCGTGAGTATCTGCTCAAGGGCGGATTCGTCATCTTCAATGACTTCGAGGCGGGTCAGTGGGCCAACTTCGAGGCGCAGCTCAAACGGGTGCTGCCCGACGCTCAGCTCATGACGCTGGACGAGAGGCACCCGATCTTCAGCACGTTTTTCCGCATTGACCGACTCGACATCCCCAACCCGATGAACCATCACCTGGGCGGGCTGACGCCGGAATATTTCGGGGTCTTCGAGGACAACGACCCGAACCGGCGGCTGATGGCGGTGGTGAACTACAACACCAACCTGGCCGAGTACTGGCAGTTGGCCGGCCGCGGCTTCTTCCCGATCGAGGCCGAGAATACGGGGTTCCAGATCGGCGTGAACTACATGATGTACGGCTTGACGCATTAGGTTTCCGAGCGAGGCGTCCGTCTGGCGGGCCTGAAGGCCCTTGGTACGTTGGGCACGGTCCGCTGGGCGGGCCTCGGGCCACTCGCGACGAACCACCCTCCAGATGCAACGTCGGACGCACGTCGTAGCAAGCCCCTTCAGGGGCGCTGATCCTGCAACGGCCCCGGAAGTCCCTGCGACGGCTCACGTGGTGGGTCGTTCGCCGGCGAGCGTCATGCGGTGGCCGAAGTGCGTTTGGATGGACAGCCATCCCAGGCCGGCGCGTCGGGCCAACGCCGCCACTTCGTCGGGGCGAAACGCGCGGCGCACCGACAACGGACCATCCTGCCGAAGGACCGCGTTGAAGGGTCGGGTGAACAACCAGCTCCAGGCGTAGAGACGCCATCGTCGGATCAGGTCGTTGACCACGATTCCCCGTCGCGCCATACGATCAAACGCCCGGAGGGTACGCACCACCTCATCGTCCGTGAGATGGTGGAAGAACACGGCGCAGGTGACGTAGTCAAAGGCGCCGTCTCGAAAGGGCGCCTGATGCACGTCGGCGCACACAAACTGTGGCTGGTCGCGGGGCTCGCCGCGGCGGCGCGCACACTCGATCGTCAGGGAACTGATGTCGAGCGCGGTCACCCGCACGTCGAATCCTCGCGAACGACCCCAGGCGTGGAGCTCCCGGGCCAGATCGCCCCCCCCGCACGCCACGTCCAGCACGGTGATTCGCGCGCCGGCAGCCCAGCCCCGACTCAACTGATCGAACCGGCGGAGGGTGGCGCGCGTCCCGCCGAGCCAGCGGCTGATGGCGCCGAGAAACCAGTAGACCTCATCCAGCACCGACTGGGGCGGCGTGTGGTCGTCCATGTGTTCCCGCTCGAGCGAGCGTTGGGCCTGCCACATCACAGGTGGGCCTGGTGGGAGGACTCACGGCCCACGGCGAGGGCGAGCAGCCGGGGCACGACGGCCGAGAGGTGTCGAAGGACCCAGGCTGCGCGAGGCTCGGTCCGCGACAACCCGAGCATCAGACGCCCCAGGCGACGGGCCTTGGCCCCGCGAGCCAGCCGGCGACGCTGATACTCGCGCAGATTGCCAGACACGATGGCCGACGCCGCGTCCTGGGTCGAGGCAAGCGCGAGCGCCAACCCGTCACCGACGATCGGGTCTGGGGACCCGGCGGCGTCGCCGACCAGCAGGAGCCGCTCCGCCTCGTCGACAATGCGCGGCACGTACGACCCCAGCGGCGCGGACGCCAGTACCGGTGTCGTGAATTCGATGCGCCGCGTGCGGGCGCGCAAGGCCGGAATATTGGCCAGCAGACGGGTCAGCCCGTCCCGTGTGAAGTGGCGGTAGTCGAACAATGCGGAGATGAGGACCTCCCCGTCGCCGGTTGGCGCCAGATACAACTCTCCGTCGCCGTGGAAGAACACCTCGACCCGGTCCGTCACACCCTCCACGCCAACGGCATGTGTGGACAGCCCGACGCGACGTGGCCTGGCTGCCGTGGCCGGCAGACGCCGGTGGAACATCGACTGTCGCCCGTCCGCGCCCACCAGCATGGCCGCGCGAGCACCGGTATACGGCGTGCCGGGGCGCGCGTCGACGTTCGGTGTGGAGGCGGCGTGGTCGAACAACCAGGCATCAAAGCGATCGCGTCGCACCACGAGACCGTGTCCCGTCGGAAAGTTCGCGTCCACCGACTCATCGCCGGCGCGGAACCGGAGGCCACGCACCGTCGGCGCGTCCGGCAGACCGACCAGGTCCCGCAGCGCGGACACGCCATGCGGGAGCAGTCCCTCACCGCAGGCCTTGAGCCGCGGGTGGCGCGCTTTCTCGTAGAGCTCCACCCGGACGCCTTGTCGCCCGAGCGCCACCGCCAGCGCCGCCCCGGCCGGACCGCCCCCGACGATCGTGACGTCCGCCGACTTCACCACGCCAGGGTCAGCATCTCCGCCGCGAACCCTGGGCCGAGGGCCATGAGCACGCCCCGATCACCTGGGGCCGGGTGTCCGGACGCCATCAGGTCGTGCAGCATGAACAGGACGGAGGCGCTCGACTGGTTTCCGTAGCGCCGCATCGCCTCCCTGGCGTGTCGAAGCGCATGTTCCTCAAGCCCGAACGCCGAACGGTAGGTGGACATCACTTTCGCGCCACCTGGGTGAAGGACGTGATGCTGCAGGTCGCCGATGGTCAGGTCCTGCTGGGCGAGAAACTGCTCGACGACCGGCTTGACTGTGGTCGCGACGAACTCCGGCACGCCGCGCGACAGAATCAGACGCATGCCGTCATCCGTGAAACGCCACCCCATCAGGTCTGGTGCCTCGTGAAAGAGATGTGTGCGAGTCTCAGCCACCGACGGCCCGGCGCTCTCCACGTCATCTCCCGTCAGCAGCACCGCCGCGCCACCGTCGCCGAACAGCGCAACGCCAATCAGGTCGGTGGCCGACTCGGCCGTGGGTGAAAACACGAGGCTGCACAGCTCGACCGACAGGACCAGCGCGCGGTGGGTTGGATACGCGCGGAGCATGTCCGTGGCCCGGACGAGCGCCCCCGCGCCGCCGGCACACCCGAGCCCAAAAAGCGGGAACCGACGCACGTCCGGCCGGAACCCGAGCCGTGCACACAGCCGCGCGTCCAGACTCGGGGTGGTCAGGCCGGTCGTCGTGACGCAGAAAACGTGGTCGATCTCAGCCGGCTGGACATCGGCGCGTTCGAGACAGGACCGCGTCGCCTGTTCAATCAGGTCGAGGGCGCACTCGGCATAGACCGCATTGCGGGTCTCGAACGTCTGCCCGGTCGCGTACCACTCGAGGGGGCGGGCGAAGGCGCGTTGTTCCACCCCGGTCCGATCGAACACGGGCAGCAGCCGCTCGATTTTCCGGTTGCCGCGACAGACGCCGGCCATCGCCTCTTTGATTTGAGTCTGCGTGAAGTGGTGGGGAGGTAACGCCGTTGCGAGTGACGAGATGCGGGGCATGGTCAGATGAAGGGTCAGGTCGTGGCCACGAAGAGGCTGATGAATCGCACTCGCCCGAGGACACACGGTGCCCTCATGGCCGGGTGTCGTCCGAACAGGAACGCCCCGGGCTGCGGGTGGCGCGCCGACGACGAGATTGCCCCCTCAGAAAGAGACTTTCCCGTCGGTCTGTGGGATAATACCCCGCGAGTACGAATAACTCTCGCGCGGTTCCGCTGCCTGGCGCACATGATTCCGGCAGGGAACTGCGGTTCCGGATCGGGGGGGGTCTCGATTCGGCGTTCCCGACTCGATCATTCCGGCACCCGTCGACGTCGACAAGGGTTGCCAGGAGAACTGCTTGTGAAACTGGTCAATTCCGCCGCCGCTCTCTCGGTGCTCTCGCTGACATTTCTGCCAACGGGTGCATTCGCACAGGTCCCGGCCGAACCAA
>CALBET010000261.1 GCA_937888665.1 uncultured Acidobacteriota bacterium | reverse complement strand
AGGACCTGCGCAAGGCGCGAAGACTGAAGGAGAAACGCAAAGCGACCGTCGATCGTCGGCGCGCCGCTCGCGGTCTCCCGCCGTTGCCGGTGGCTGAAGCAGCGGCCGCCCCGACGGAAGAGGCCGCGGTGGTCGCCGAGGCACCACCGGCCGCTGCGGTATCGGCCGAAAGCGCGGTTGCGGACGCTGTCCCGGCGGCGCCGGCTGTGGACGCGACGCCCGAGCCGCCAGCCGCCCCGTCCGACCCTGGCACTAGCACCGATACAGCCCCGCCTCCCCAGACTGAGGCGGCCGCGACACCGACCGCAGATGCGGCGTCCGCTGACGCCGCCGCGCAGACACCGGAGGTGAAGGAATGAGGGGCGCTGGAGCGAGTAGAGGCAAGCCGAAGACCGACCGGCCGCGGCGCGGCATGTTTCGCCGCAAGCGGGTCTGTCGTTTCTGTGTCGACAAGGTCGAATTCATCGACTACAAGGAAGTGCGGATGCTGATTGCCAGCATTCCCGAGCGCGGCAAGATCCAGCCGCGGCGGCTGTCTGGCACGTGCGCGAAGCACCAGCGCAAGTTGCAGACGGCGATCAAGCGGGCGCGGCAGCTGGCGCTGATCCCGTATGTTACCGATTGATGCGACGACGGATTGACAGCGGAATATGGGCAGCGTGGGCGAAGAGGGCTCACGGCACCCCCTCTGACCGAATCGTGAGCCTTGGGGGTGTCAGTTCACTAGAGACGACGGCGGACCGTCCCCGGCGGTAGCTGGGCGGCGGGCCGCGGGTCGCGATCGGAGCAAGACAGATGTCTGTGCAGGTGATTCTCAGGGAACCTATCGACAACCTCGGTAGTCGTGGCGACGTGGTGAAGGTGGCCAACGGGTACGCGCGCAACTATCTGCTGCCGCGTAAGCTGGCGCTGCCGGTCACTGAGTCGAACCAACGTAGAGTTTCGCGCGAACGGGTCGTCGCCGACGCCCACGACGCCGCGGAGAAAGATGCCGCGGAGGCGTTCGCCAGCCGACTTAGTCAGGTCGTCTGCCTCATTTCCCGGCGGGTCGGTCAGACAAACACGATGTATGGCTCCGTGACCAATGTCGACGTGGCTGACAGCCTGGCCGCGCAGTCGTTCGAGGTGGACCGCCGTAAGATCTTGCTCGACGAGCCACTCAAGCAGATCGGCACGTATACGGTTCGCGTACGCGTGCATCGTCAGGTGACGACGGAGGTCACCGTGCGGGTGGTCAAAGAGGGGGCCGAGAACGAGCCCATGGTCGAAGCCGTTGCGGCTGAGCGCACCGAGTCCGGCGACGCCTCGCCGATCGTTGCGACTGAGTCGACCGACGAGTAGCACGCAGCGCGGTATGGTGCGGTGACCCCGCCCTCCGCCGTACCGTCCCGGACGGGCGCCATGTCCGAGCCTGATTCCTCTGCTTCTCCCGAGCGCTCGCTTCCGCACAATCTCGAGGCGGAGCGCAGCGTGCTCGGGGCGATTCTCATTCACAACGACGCCTTCAATCAGGCGGCGGAGCTACTCGATTCCGAAGACTTCTTTCGAGATGCGCACCGGCGCGTCTTCGACAAGATGGTCAGCCTGAACGAGCGAGGCGACGCGATCGACCTCGTGACGGTGAAAGACGAGCTCGGGCGGTCCGGGGATCTGAACGCCGTCGGGGGACCTGCCTACATTGCCGGCCTGGTGGACGGAGTGCCACGGTCCACGCACGTCGAATACTACGCACGGATCGTCAAGGAGAAAGCGACCCTTCGCAATCTCATCTTCTCGGCCAATCGCATTCTCGACACCGCCTACAAGGCCGAGGAGGATGCCGATAACGTGCTCGACACGGCGGAGCGGGAGATCTTCTCCATCGCTGACGAGAACATCCACACCGGCTTCGTGCCGCTTCGGGCCCTCGTGCAGGACAGCTTTGAGACCATCGAGAAGCTGCAGCAGCACAAGGGCGTCGTCACGGGCGTGCCGAGCGGGTTCGACGACCTCGACAAGCTGACATCTGGGTTCCAGCCTTCGGATCTCATCATCATCGCGGCGCGGCCGTCGATGGGCAAGACCGCGTTCGTGCTGAACATCGCCCAGCATCTCGGCGTGAAGACCGACAGGTCGATTGGTGTCTTCAGTCTGGAGATGTCCAAAGAGCAGCTGTTCATGCGGATGTTGACCACGGAGGCGCAGATCGACTCGCAGAAGTTCCGCGGCGCCTTCTTGAGCGAGCGCGAATACGGCGAGCTGTCGGCAGCCCTTGGTCGCCTCGGTGACGCGAAAGTGTTCATCGACGATAGCGCGTCGATCGGGGTGCTCGAGATGCGCGCGAAATCGCGTCGACTCAAGTCCGAGCACGGTCTGGACTTGATTGTCGTCGACTACATCCAGTTGATGCAGGGGCGGGGGCGGTTCGAGAACCGAACCCTGGAGCTGGCCGCGATCTCGCGTTCGCTGAAGGGGCTGGCCAAGGAGCTCAGGGTGCCGGTCATCGTGCTCTCGCAGCTGAGTCGCGCCACGGAGTCCCGGTCAGACCGTCGGCCGCAGCTGTCGGATTTACGTGAGTCCGGCGCGCTCGAGCAAGATGCCGACCTGGTCATGTTCATCTACCGCGAAGAGATGTACGAACGGACTCCGGAGGAGAAAAAGCCGGAAAACGAGAACATGGCCGAGATCATCATCGGCAAGCAGCGGAACGGGCCGACCGGCATCGTCAAACTCGCTTTTCTCAAGCAACAGACCCGCTTCGCGAATTTGACCACGTCCTACGAATGAGGGTGGGACCTGTCCCGCCTTGGAGACCTCTAGCCGTCGTGGTCCGACCGACCTACGCCCACATCGATCTCGACGCGATACAAGCCAATTTCCAGGCGGTCGTGTCGCATGTTGGAGGACGGTCCGGCGGCGTCGAGGTCATCGCGGTGGTCAAGGCGAACGGTTACGGCCATGGCGCCGTGCCGGTGGCTCGCGCCTTGGAGGCGGCCGGGGCCAGGATGCTGGCGTGCGCGGATATCGAAGAGGGGGTGGAACTGCGGCGCGGAGGCGTGCGCGCGCCGATTCTGGTGTTTGGCGCACTGAGTGTCAGCGATCTCGACGGGGTGTTCAGCTACGATTTGACGCCGACGATTTCGTCCCCGTTCGCGGCACGAGCGTTACGCGAGGAGGCCTCGCGCCGGGGGACGCGGGTTCGCTGTCATCTGAAGATCGACACCGGGATGAATCGCCTGGGATTTCGTTATGACAACCTCGCCGGCACGATACCGGTAGCCCTGGCGGGGGCCGGTCTCGAGATCGACGCGGTCTATACCCATTTCGCCACCG
Organism: uncultured Acidobacteriota bacterium; assembly: GCA_937888665.1. Taxonomy (GTDB): domain Bacteria; phylum Acidobacteriota; class Vicinamibacteria; order Vicinamibacterales; family UBA8438; genus UBA8438. Next base: position 1,948 of record CALBET010000261.1, on the reverse strand, counting down.
CTGAGGACCCGGCGCACCCGCTCTTCGATCAGCAGCGCGAGCGATTCGACGAGGCGCTTGCGAGGCTGTCGGCGTTGGGCGTGCGTCCCCGCGTGCGGCACGCGAGCAACAGTGGCGCGCTGTTGCGCGACCCTACCACCTGGTTCGACGCGGTGCGGCCGGGGCTGCTGTTGTACGGGGTGGCCCCGCCCGAGTGGGCCGAACGGCTGTCGCTGAGGCCGGCCATGACGCTGCACAGCCGTGTCGTGGCGGTGAAGGGGATGCGGGTCGGGGAGACGGCCGGGTACGGCGCGCGCGAGGCGGTGACTCGCCCCACGACGATCGCCATTGTTCCCGCCGGGTACGCGGACGGACTCGACGTCCGTCTGGCCGGACGTGGCTCTGTTCTCGTGCGCGGGCGCCGCGTGCCAGTCGTTGGTTCGGTGTGCATGGACTCGATCACGATTGACGTTACCGGTCTTGACGTGACGCCCGGTGACGAGGTAGTCCTGCTCGGGTCCCAGTCGGGGGGAGTCATCGGGGCCGGTGATGTGGCAGCGGCAATCGGCACCGTGCCGCACGAAATCCTCTGTCGCACGGGGAGTCGGATCGTCCGGACCTACGACGGGGAGCCGAGCCCTTCGGCCAGTCCAGCCACACCATGAAGGGGCCCAACACCGTATTCGTCTGCCAGAGTTGTGGGTCACAGTCACGCAAGTGGCTGGGGCGATGCGCCGACTGTGGGGAGTGGAACTCGCTGGTCGAGGAACGGGCGACGCCTGCGGTTGCGGGGAAAGGGGGCAGGCCTTCGCTGACGGGTGAGCGGGCCACACTGTTTGCCGAGATCGACACGCGTGACTCGGTGCGCCTGTCCACCGGGGTGAGCGAGCTCGACCGGGTGCTTGGGGGCGGGCTGGTGCCGGGCTCGTTGGTGCTCATCGGGGGGGAACCGGGGATCGGAAAGTCGACGCTGCTGCTGCAGGCAGCCGGACGGATGGCCGCGGCTGGTCGGCCGGTCTTGTACTGCTCCGGCGAAGAGTCCCCCCATCAGGTGCGAGCACGAGGCGACCGTCTCGGCGTGAAAGAGGCGCCGCTCTACCTGCTCGCGGAGACTTGCCTTGAGCGGGTCTTGGAGGAGTGGGAACGGGTGTCGCCGGGTATGGTGGTGGTCGACTCCATTCAAACCATGTTCTCCTCGAAGTTGGAGTCTGCGCCGGGCACCATCGGCCAGGTGCGCGAAGCGGCGACCCAGCTGTTGTTCATGGCGAAGGGCCGTAACGTCCCGGTCCTCATCGTGGGTCATGTCACGAAGGACGGCGGGTTGGCCGGGCCGAAGGTGTTGGAGCACGTCGTCGATACGGTCCTCTACTTCGAAGGCGACCGTCACCACGCGCATCGCGTTGTGCGGGCCGTCAAGAACCGGTTTGGTGCGGTGAGTGAACTCGGGGTGTTCCGGATGACCGCCGGAGGTCTTGAGACCGTCGAGAATCCATCGAAGCTCTTCCTGTCGGAACGGAAGGCCGATGTGGCCGGTTCGGTGGTGCTCTGCTCCGTCGAGGGCACACGTCCGATTCTGGTCGAGGTGCAGGCGTTGGTCGGCACCGGTGCGTACGGTAACGCGCAGCGGGTCACGAGCGGCGTCGACCGCCAGCGTCTGTCATTGTTGTTGACGGTGCTTGAGAAGCGTGCCGGGCTGCATCTGACCGGTGAGGACGTCTTCGTCAATATACCGGGTGGTCTCCTCATCAACGAGCCAGCTGCCGATCTCGCCATCGCCGCCGCCGTGGCCTCGAGCATGCGCAATCAACCGGTGCCGGCACAGGTTGCGCTGTTCGGGGAAATCGGCCTGGCGGGTGAGGTGAGGGGAAGCACGCACGCCGGGCTGCGGGTCCGGGAAGCGGCACAGCTCGGTTTTACGCGGTGCATCATGCCGTCGGGAAATATTGGACCAGACGTCGCCGCTCCCGGT
>CALBET010000260.1 GCA_937888665.1 uncultured Acidobacteriota bacterium | reverse complement strand
CGTCGGCGCCGTCCCGTGGACCGGCACCGGATGCGACTGGGCCGACCCATACGGGCATGTCGCGCCGTTCGGTTCCGAGGAACGGCGACTGCTTCATACAGAGCGTGGGTTGTGCGAGCCCGGTTCCGGCGACGCCGGGGTGCCGGAGGGCGCGGTCGTGGTCCATGTCGCACAGGTGGACTACGAGTCCTTGCCGTTCATCGCGTCCCAGAGCCCCTATGTCGAACTCTTTCAGGGCGCGGCGGCGGCGCCCATGCCTGGCGAGCCTGGACACGGGGTCGAGCTGGTCATCTACGGCTGGGGGCTACAACCGACGTTCGTCTCGGGCCGGTCCGCGTGGGCGATCGACGACGTGTTGTTCGACCAGGTGTACCGCTCGCGCACGCCGTTCTGGACACGACTCGTGAAGGATTCCACGAGCTTCGAGGTGTTCATCACCAATGCGCGGTCCGGGATCTTCGCGCTGGGCTATCCCAGTGACACCGCGTTCGATCATCTGCTCCACCTGTCGGAACTCGCGATTCTCGTCATCGCGATCACGCTGGTGGTGCTCGTCGGGGTTGGGCTCGGCGGCCTGCTGTTCCCGCGGCTTCGTGGCCTGCTGGTCGTCCGTGAAGTGCGCGCGCGGTTCACGCTCAAGCTTGAACTGTGGTTTGTCGGCGTCGCCACGGTGCCGGTGGTCGTGGTGGCGGTGCTGAGTCAGGGGTACTTCGCGGACCAGTTGCGTGCCGACGTGGAAGCGGGGGCGGCACGCACGGCCGCCGTGGCCCGGAGCGTGATCGAAGAGTCCGACGTGCTGCCGCCACTAGCCGGCCAGGCCATCAGTCCCTATACGGACGATGCCCTGGTGTGGATCAGCCAGGTTGTGGGCCAGGGCGTCAACATCTTCGACGGGCCTCAACTCGTGGCGACGAGCGAGCGCGATCTGTACGCGTCCGGGTTACTGCCGACCCGGACGCCAGACATGGTGTATCGCGCTATCGCCCTGGATCAGGCACCCAGCTTCGTCGGCGAGGACACGATCGGCTCACGCCGTTATCAGCTGGCGGCCACGCCGGTGCGCGTGGGCGGACGCGAAATGATTCTGACGGTGCCGCTGGCGTCTCGTCAGCAGGAAATCGAGAGCCAGATCGACGAACTGAATCGTCGGGTGTGGGGGTCGGCACTCTTTTTCGCGGCGGTCGTGGGGTTCATCGGCTGGGCGATTGCGCGAAGTATCGCGGACCCGGTCCGACGTCTGACCCGCGGCACGAGCCGCGTCGCACGCGGCGAATTCCTCGCGCCGACCTCTCGGCGCACCGAACTGCTGAAGCGGCGCGTCGCGGACAAGTCGGCTGACGAGTTGGAGGTACTAGAGTCAGACTTCACCAAGATGGCAGTCGAGCTCGACGCGCAACGCCGGCAACTGGAGCGCACGCATCGGCTGGAGGCCTGGAGCGAAATGGCCCGTCAGGTGGCTCATGAAATCAAGAACCCGCTGACGCCGGTGCAACTGAACGCGGAACACCTGCGACGCGTGAACGCTGACCGCGGTTCGCCGCTCTCGCCCGTGCTCGAAGGGTGTGTCGACGCCATCCTGAAGCAGGTCCGGATTCTCCGGCAGATTGCATCCGAGTTCTCGAGCTACGCCTCTTCCCCGGTCGCGGACC
>CALBET010000259.1 GCA_937888665.1 uncultured Acidobacteriota bacterium | reverse complement strand
CCGCGAAGATCGGCTTCCAGTAGTGGCTGACCAGCCGGCAGATCGAGCAAGCCGATCTGAACGCCCGGGTGAGCACAGTGTTACGGGAGACCGGGTGTCAGGCCTCGAATCTTCGGCTTGAGCTGACCGAGACGATGAGCGTGGAGAGCACCGACTCCGGCGTCAGGAAGCTGGCCCAACTGCGCGAGCTGGATCTCCGGTTGTGCATCGACGACTTCGGCACCGGCTACTCTTCGCTGAACTATCTGCAGCGACTGCCGATCCACACCCTCAAGATCGACCGGTCGTTCGTGAACGACATCGCCACGAAGCCGGAGATCGTCGGGATCATCATGTCGCTCGCCAAGAGCGTCGACATGTGCGTGGAGGCCGAGGGCATCGAAACCGTCGACCAACTCGCCTGCCTGCGCAAGCTCGGATGTCAGTCCGGTCAGGGATTCCTGTTTTCCAAAGCGTTGCCCGCGGCCGCCGCGAACGCGGTAGTGCGTACCCAGTTTGTAACTCGGTGAACACCGAAGAGCAGCCGTCCGGCTGCTGACGTTCCGCTCGAACCCAGAAAACGCGCAAACCGACCGCTATCGCTGGGCATACCACCCGTGCCGTCAGTGCTGCGCTCGCGGCTCGTCCCCACCGAGGATGGAAGACAGCCAACCGCTTACCTGGTCGTCGTTGCTCGCCTCGCGCGGCTTCGCCGCGGCCTCGCGCGGCTTCGCCGCGGCCTCGCGCGGCTTCGCCGCGGCCTCGCTCGGCTTCGCTGCGGGCTCGCTTGGCCTCTCGCCGCCGATGGGGACACCGGCAGAGGCGCGTGGAGTCACCGGCAGGTCCCCCTCGTACGTCTCCACTTCGGCCATGTGCTTTTCGAGCAGGGCTCGGAACGTTTTGACAAACTCGCGCTTCTGCGTGGCAAGTTCCTTCAGAGCACCCTTCAGGTTCTGGGCCATTCGCTGCACCTCTTCCAGGACGCGCTGCGCCTCGCGTCGTGTCTCGGCGTGCACGAGTTTCGCGTCTTGTTCCATCCGAACTTGGGCGTCGACCTCCACCTGCTGAGCGGCTACCATGGCTCTGTTGATCGCATCTTCCCGCGCACGGAAGGCGTTGACCTGCTCCTCCAATTCCTCCGTTCTGGCAGTCGAGGCTGCATTCTGCTCGCCGAGCGCCTCTAGCTGCCAGGCGAGCTCCTCCAATTACTCGTCGACCGCCTTGGTGGCATAGCCCCGAAACGCCCTCCGAAACTTGATCTTCCCTTGCCGCACGTCGTCTGGCGTCAGGTCCGTCATCTTGCCGCTCCCGTAACGGCGGCTTTCAAGCCGTACCGTCATTGGGCTTCCTCCGGAAACATCCTTACTCGTCTATTCTATCGGTCGGTTCCACGAATCGGTGCAGGTCTGCGATGCGAGACGACTTGACGCGTCACGGTGGGCTTGGGTCGCTGACCTAGCCTCGGCGGCCTGACCTGGGCAGGCAACAACTCGGCCAGTTTCTCAGGTGGTTCATCCAGTTCAAAACCTGGTCTGGGAGACAGCGCACACCTCTTTACCACACTTCACTTTACGGGAGACCAGGTCTCGCGCGCAAGCGCTCAGCAGAAGTCAGCATAAGCGTGACAAAAACCTGGATTCCTCTGACAAGTAGCTCACCCTCGGTTCGACACAGCAGCATAACGTTGACATCAGGGGATATCTCGGCCTGGCACATGTCTTGCTAATTCTTTTCACGTCGCGCCGGCCGCCATTGCATCGCGCCACCGACGACCGAGGGATTGGCGAAGAAAAAATGAGGCGAGACGACGTGAGGCAGCTCAAGGGGACAGTATGAGTGTCGCAGTCATCACAGGGTCGGCCGGCCTGATCGGTTCGGAAGCCGCGCGCCATTTTGCCGGTTTGGGCATGGATGTCGTCGGCATCGACAACAACATGCGGCGGACCTTCTTTGGTGCCGAGGCCTCAACGGAGTGGCAGCGAGCACAACTCGTCCGGGACCTGGGTCGGTCGTATTGCCACGAAGACTGCGACATCCGCGACTCCGATGCCATCAATCGCCTGTTTGGCCGGTTCGGTGACGACGTCGCGCTGGTGATTCACACCGCAGCGCAGCCGTCGCACGATTGGGCAGCGACGGACCCCCAGACGGACTTCGCCGTCAACGCCAATGGTACGTTGAACTTGCTGGAGGCGACACGGAAGTTCTCGTCCGACGCCGTGTTCCTGTTCACTTCGACCAACAAGGTCTACGGCGACAGACCGAATGGGCTTCCGCTGCGGCAGGAACAGACCCGTTGGGAGATCGATTCGGCGCACGCCTACGCCAAGGGCATTCCCGAGGACTTTCCGATCGATCAGTCATTGCACAGTTTGTTCGGGGTCTCGAAGGTGGCCGCGGACCTGATGGTGCAGGAGTATGGCCGATACTTTGGTTTGCGCACGGCGTGCTTTCGCGGCGGGTGTCTCACCGGCCCGCACCATTCGGGCACACAACTGCACGGTTTCCTCGCGTATCTCGTCAAGTGCGCGGCGACCGGCGCGCCGTACACCGTCTTCGGATACGAAGGCAAGCAGGTCCGAGACAATATCCACAGCGCGGACTTGATACAGGCGTTCGATCACGTCTTGAGAAAACCTCGTTGCGGAGAGGTCTACAACATCGGTGGATCACGTTTCAGCAACTGCTCGATGTTGGAAGCGATCGGGATCTGCGAGGAATTGTCCGGCCGACCGCTGAAGTGGACGTACACCGACACCAATCGACTCGGTGACCACCTGTGGTGGATCAGTGACGTGACCAAGTTCAAGTCGCACTATCCAGAGTGGCAGCTCCACTACGACGTCCCGGCGATTTGCCGCGAGATCTATCACAACAACGTGGAACGCTGGACGGAGGCGGTCGCCTCATGATCGACCGCGGTCGCCACAACGTCCTTGGCGTGATGGTCAACGCGCTCGACTACGACGCCGCCGTTGCCCAGATCGTGGCGGCTGGACGGGCGCGTAGCCCCTTGGCGGTGTCCGCGCTGGCGGTGCACGGCGTCATGACCGGGGTCCTCGATGCGGAGCATCGGTATCGTCTGAACGCCCTTGATCTTGTCGTGCAAGACGGGCAGCCCGTGCGGTGGGCCGTGAATCGATTGCATCACACCGGCGTCACCGATCGCGTCTACGGCCCAACGCTGATGCTCCAGACGTGCGCAGGAGCCGCCAACACCGGTTTGCCGATCTTCCTCTTCGGTGGCTCGGAGGCCCTGCAAAAGACGCTGCGGCGCAACTTGACGCGGCGATTCCCGACGCTCCAGATCGCGGGCGGACAAGCGTCGAAATTTCGACGGCTGAC
>CALBET010000258.1 GCA_937888665.1 uncultured Acidobacteriota bacterium | reverse complement strand
CCGTCGTTGCCTCCCAGGGCGAGGATCAGGATGCGCACGTCTCCGGCCAGCGCCCACTCGACGCGGCGCAGCCCGGCCGCCGAGGTATCGCCGGACACCCCGGCGTTGACGACCGAGAACTCGAACCCCTCCCTGCGAAGTTGCTGCTCTAGCAACGCCGGGTAGGCCTGGTCGGCGTCAAGCCCAAGCCCCGCGGTCAGGCTATCGCCGAGCGCCACAATCAACGGACCTCGGGTTGTTGCCGCGACCGCCGCCGGCGCCGCCGCCGACCCGGCCGGCCCCTCGATCGGCAGGGGCCCGACGTCCGGCTGGGCGCAACCGGCCAGCGTGGCGCAGATCACTACGGCCCCGGCTAATCGCCATGTCATCGCCAGCATCTTTCTATTATGCAACAGCGGTCGGGCCGCCCCGGCCGCCCCGGCGCGCACCCGCACTTGTGTGAGCAGATCCGACGTGTAGAATAGGCTGATTCGATTGGGCTCTCCGCGTCGTCACGAGGTGTCATCCAGATGAATGCAGCCGTTCTCGCCGTCATCGGTCTCACGATGATCTTCCTCGGCTACCGCTTCTATTCGAAGTTCATAGCCGAAAAGATCTACCAGCTCGATCCCGACTTTGTGACGCCAGCGCACGCTCAGCGGGATGACATCGACTACCTCCCGACGAACCGAATCGTGCTCTGGGGGCACCACTTCACCGCCGTCGCTGGTGCCGCGCCCATCATCGGTCCCGGCATCGCGGTCATATGGGGATGGCTGCCAGCGTTTCTGTGGGTCGTGTTCGGCACGATGTTCTTTGCTGGTGTCCACGACTTCGGGGCCGTCTGGGCCAGTGTCCGGAACAAGGGGGTGTCTGTCTCATCGCTGACGGGGGACGTCGTCAGTCCTCGCGCCCGGGCCCTGTTCATGGTCGTCGTGTTCTTCTTGCTGATGATGGTCAATGCCGTGTTCGGCGTGGCGATCTCCGACGCGTTCCAGGAGACCCCCAGCAGTGTGATTCCGGCCTGGACCGCCGTCTTCGTCGCGGTCGTCATCGGCGTGCTCATCTACCGCATGCACGTGCCGATTCTGTGGCCAACGATCGTCGGCACGGTGATTCTGTACGCGGTCATCTATCTGGGTGAGGCCGTACCCCTCTCATTGACGGCCGGCTCGCTCGGTCTGCCGGTCGGCGCGCAGTGGATCCTGATCTTGTTCGCGTACGCCGGCATCGCGTCGCTCCTCCCGGTGTGGCTCTTACTTCAGCCACGGGACTATATCAACGGCATCCAGCTCTTTGTCGGTCTCGGGCTGCTCTACGGCGCGGTCCTCATCGCGAACCCCACCATCGTCGCCCCGGCTATCAACCCGGACCTGCCGGCGTCTGCGCCACCGATGTTTCCGCTCTTGTTTGTGACGATTGCGTGTGGGGCGATCTCTGGGTTTCACGGCCTCGTTGGCTCCGGCACGACATCGAAACAGCTCGACAAAGAGACCGATGCCAGGTTCGTTGGGTACCTCGGTTCGTCCGGGGAAGGGGCGCTCGCGCTGGTTGCCATCATCGCCGCCACCGCCGGCTTCGCGAACCTGGCTGACTGGCGCGAGATGTATTCGGAGTTCGGTAACGGCGGCATGGTCGCCTTCGTGCAGGGCGGCTCACGCGTGGTGGCGTCCGGCGTCGGCATTTCCGAGCAGTTCGCCGCGACCCTGCTCACGGTGATGGCCGTACTGTTTGCCGGAACCACCATGGACGCCGGAGTCAGGCTGCAGCGCTATATCGTGCAGGAGTGGGGCTCAATCTACGGCATCCCGGTGTTGCAAAACGGTTATGTCGCGACCGGGATGGCCGTGACCGCGTGTCTGCTCCTGGCCTTTGGGGCCGGTGGCGCGAGCGGTGAGGGCGGGATGTTGATCTGGCCGCTCTTCGGTACGACCAACCAGTTGCTCGCCGGGTTGACGCTGTTGGTGATCAGCGTGATGCTCGTGAAACTCGGGCGACCGGCCCGCTACACGCTCATTCCGATGGTGTTTATCACCACGGCGGCGCTCGGCGCGGCCCTGGTCCAGCTGGCCACGTTGTATCGGCAAGGTGGCATCTTCTATCCGCTCCTCTGGATCGACGTCGCCATCGTGCTCCTCGCCATTCTCGTGATGCTTGAGGCGTCGTCGGCGTTCCTACGTGAGCGCCGAGCCGCGGCGACCGGGGCGGCGGCATAGCCGGTCACGCCAGAGGCATGTTGGGCATACTGACGCGCGCGAAGGCGCGTCTGAACCGCTTCAAGGCCCTACTTGAGGAATTTTACGTCTCGCCCTATCGCGGGGCGCTCGCTCGAGCGCGACGCGAAGAGGATGACCTCTTCATGCTGTTCGTGTTCGCGGAGTTGATGGGTGTGCCCAATCCAGCCGCATACTACACGCTTGAGCTTCAACCGCTGCTGCTCGAACGCTTTCACGAGTGGCACCAGCGACAGGGCATGGATCACTCCCCCCTCGACGGTTTCCGCTGCTGCTAGGTTTCCAAGCGAAGTGTCTGTCTGGACGACGTTGCTTCCTCGGTCACAGCCCACCTGGCTGCTCCCTCTTCGCGCCTTGCCAGACAGACACTTCGCCTGGAAACCGCACCCGTCGTTTTTCAGCAGCCTCCTACTGTTCTGTGGCCGTGCTTGACCAGCTTCTAACCCACCCGCTGCTGTTCGTTGGCGGCAAGGGCGGCGTCGGCAAGACCACGACGGCGGCTTCGCTGGCACTTGTGGCCGCGGCTCGCGGTCGACGGTGCCTGCTGGTCTCCACCGATCCCGCCCACTCTCTGGCCGACCTGTTCGGCCGGCCGATCGGCAATCGCACGACCGAGCTGTGTGCGTCCCTGTGGGCGCTTGA
>CALBET010000257.1 GCA_937888665.1 uncultured Acidobacteriota bacterium | reverse complement strand
GTTCGTCGCCGTGTCCTCCGACCCCTTGGTGAGTTTGCCTTCAGCTCTGGCCGCTCGACGGGCAGGCGCATGAAGGCGATGTCGGTCCTAACCGGGGTCCTGTCCATGCCTCTCATTCGCCAGGCTGTGCCCGTGTTCGAGGCCGCCTCCCCGTACCTTGGTCGGCGCGCCAAGGATATTCTGCGCCTCGCGATCGCGAAAGTGCAGTTCGGGGCGGGTGACTACGGCGCGGCGCGGCGCCTGTTCGACTTAGTGGGCGAGGGTCCGGAACGCGCAGAAGCCGATCTCATGGTCGACTGGATCGACTACAAGTTCGGTCATGTCGGAGGCGGCTGGCCCCGCTATGCGGTCGCACGTTTCGATCCGCCGCAACTGGCTCGGGTTGCGCCCGGAACGGGTCCGGTTAGGGTGCGCAACTTCAATCGACCTGTGGAATTGGTCGACGGGCTCGGTCTCAGGGCTTGGCGTCCGGGCGAGCGCCCGGATGGCCCGGTGCTGGTCTGGTTCAACTTCCACGACAGCCTTGGCGGCGAAGTTCTGGCGTCGAAGGTGATCGCTGCGTTCCAGGCGCAGGCTGGGGCGAACTTTATGCTTGCCGTCGACGAACGGCACGTGACGGCGATACGCCAGAACTTCCCCGACACACCGGTGATCGCCAAATCCTCCGACCTGCGGCCACTTGCGGGCAAAGTCTGGGGCTACTTCCTCGCACGCGATGCGCTGGCCGAGGTGGTGCGCTGCGAGGCCGACTTCGCCAAGGTCGCCGGTCGAACCTTCCTTGCGCCCGTCGCAGCTCCGCCATCGCAGCCACGAATCCGCCCGATCATCGCGGTGGCCTGGAAGACGACAAACCGGCGGCAGCGCCGCTTCCGTAACCTGCCGATCGGGGAATTCGCCTCGCTCCTGTCGGGGATCGACGCCGATTTCGTTTCCGCACAGCACAGCACGACCCGGTCCGAACGGGAGTTTCTCACAAGGCGACTCGATGGTCGCATACGGTTCGACGTCATTGACACTTCCAGTGACCTCGCGTCGCTCGCCACGGCACTCTCTGCGTGCGACGGAGTCGTAACGATCGACAATTCGGTCTTGCATGTAGCGGGCGGCTTCGGGGTTCCAACCCTAGCGCTGCTCGCGGTCCCGTCCTATTGGGCCTGGCCGGTCAGGGGCTCAGACTGCCGTTGGTATCCCTCGGTGCGCCTGGTCCATCAGACGGTCCCCGGGCGGTGGGCTGGTGCTCTGTCCCAAGCAACGGCGATCCTCCAGGACTGGCGCGGCGGGAGTTTTGAATGACGGAGCCAATGGAGTGGCGACTGCACTTCGGTGTACATAAAACCGCGACGACGCATCTGCAGGACACGCTCTACCTGCAGCGAGCGACCCTTGCAGAGGCAGGTATCTCGGTCATTCCCCGCGTGGCGAGCCGTGATGTCAGCCTCGGGCGGACACTCTGTGGAATTGGCTGGCGTGGGCTGATTCCGGTTGCTGTGAGGCGAATGATGTTCTCGGCCGACCTTGACCGGCTGAGTTGCGCCGGGCCAGTGATCGTCTGGTCTGAAGAGAACCTTATCGGCCGACCGGAAGAAATGCTTTCCGTCC
>CALBET010000256.1 GCA_937888665.1 uncultured Acidobacteriota bacterium | reverse complement strand
ATCTCATCGGCGACGCTCGACAGCGCCGAGTTGAGCACCTGAAAGAGTATGGGGTCGCGTTGGAGTAAGCCCCCCCGTTCTTCGATTGGTCCGGTCATTCGCTCAGCCTCCCTGAATCAGCACGAGATTTCCGATGGGATTTACATCGACTGTCCAACCTGCGGGTATCCAGGTTGTGGAGTCTTCCTGGGTCACGACAAGTGGCCCTTGGAGGCTTGTACCGGGTACCAGTGACGAGCGCTCAAAAACCAGTGCGCGAATAGCGCCCTGCCGGGTAATCACCTCGCGCTCGACCGGCGAGGTTTCCGACCGCGAATGCCGAAACGGAATCGTAGGTGCATGTGCGGGTCGACTGCCCTGAACGCGTAGCGCGGAAATCTCCACCGCGATGTCCTTGGTGTAAGAGTGAAATTGGCGTTCATACTCCCTATAGAACGCATCAGTCAGAGCACTTGCGAAACTGGCGTCGACACTCGAGCCCCTCAGTTCGATCGTCAATCCACGAACTTGTCCCAAGTACCGCAGGTCGACGCTGTACTCAAGTCGCTGGTCATCTGTCGCCACCCCGTCATTCGTCAAGTATCCGACCATGGTTGCTTCTAGACGACTGAGCACATTGTTGACGTCGCGAATGTCCACGTCGTTGAGAGGGGAGATCAAAGCTTCGGACGCGTCGTGGACAATATCTACGTACAAGCAGCCCAATCCGGAGGTAACTCCCGGGGCGACAGGAATGACGATCCTGCGAATCCCAAGAATCTCCGCAAGATCGGCGGCCTGAAGCCCTCCTCCCCCTCCGAACGGCACGAGGCTGAAATCGCGCGGATCGAGCCCTCTGTTGACGGTTACCACTCGGATCGATTTGGCCATGTTGTTGTTGCAAATATCCAGAATTCCCAGCGCTGCGGCCTCGATAGACAAGTTTAGTTGATCCCCAAACTTTTCAACCGCTCGCTGGGCCGCGTCGTAGTCCAACCGGATGCCTGATGCAATGTCTACGTCAGCGGAAAGCCGACCCAGCACAACGTTCGCATCAGTTACCGTTGGCTCGGTTCCACCGTTACCGTACGAAGCCGGGCCGGGCCGAGCGCCTGCGGACTGCGGTCCAACATGCGGTAGGCCACCCGCGTCCACCCATGCAATAGAGCCGCCTCCAGCCCCAATCGTCAGGAGGTCGATTGCGGGGAACCTGATCGGTTGGCCGAACTGGGGAGCAAACTCCGTCACCATTCGGGCCTTACGATCACGAATCAGCGCGATGTCGGCTGACGTCCCACCAATGTCGAGCGAAATCAGGCGGTCCAGCCCATCGTCCTGCGCTAGGTGCTCCGCAACAATCACCGTGCCGGCAGGACTTCCGGTCGCCGCGGGAATCCTCCCGGCAACACCTTCGGCAGCCTTAGCGCCTGCGGCTGGACCCGAAGTCACTAGCCGCGCGGGAAACTTGATCGCACTGTCGACGGTCATGAGGCCGCCGCCGGAATGCATGACTGCCAAACTTCCTTTGAATCCTCTTTCGGAAAGTTGCTCGCGTAGAGCGTTGAGATAGCGCGCCACGACCGGCATTAGGGTCGCGTTGATGACGGTCGTAGATGTGCGTTCGAACTCAGGTGGCTCACGCAACAGTTCAGCGGAGTGACATACGTACGCTTCTGGGAGGAGGCGCGAGATCACGTCATGCGCCTTCTCTTCATTCTCCGGATTCGTATGCGAATTCAGGAAGCAAATGGCGAACGATTCGATCCCGCCCGCCGACGCCCGCATGACGGCCGCTTCAAGTTCCTCGATGTCTAATGGAGCCAGAATCGCGCCTGCATAGTTAGTGCGCTCTGAAACTTCGTACCTGTGGCGGCGCGGCACAACAGGCTCGGGCGGGTCCCACAAGATATCAAATGGTTCGCCGCGATTGTGCCTGCCAAGCTGGAGAACATCCCGGAAGCCGCGCGTGGTGATGAGCGCAGTCGGAGCACCGCCACCAGTGATGACGGCGTTGGTGGCGACGGTCGTTCCGTGTGCAATGGAATCAATATGTGCGAAGGGGACGCCGGCTGCAGCGACTGCAGCGACTATGCCCGATTCGAAGTCGGGCGGTGTCGATGGCACTTTGGCTATACGCAGTTCATCGCCGTTCACGGCCACGAGGTCCGTGAACGTCCCGCCCGTGTCAATACCTACGCGCCATGCCATAGCGTCCGCTCCTTTGTCGATGCAGTTCACGAATCAATGCGTGGATGTGCTCATCCTAAGTGCCCGCAGCCGGAGCGGGGCCGTCGCAACGCGAACCTAAGGCGACATCCGGAACGCTGTTAGTGCTCCCTCGTCCACGTGGATCCCCAGGCCAGGCCCAGTTGGTACCGCGATCCGTCCGTCAACGGCAACGAACGGGTTCGCGACAACCTCGGCCTGCATCGGACTTGGATCCGGCTTCAGCTCTTGAACTAGGCAGCGACGAGTGCTCGCTGACAGGGCAATGGATGCCGCCGTATTGATCGCGCTCGACCACGCATGACTGTTAAACCAGACGTTATTCGCCTCAACGAGGCGAATAACTTGCAGCGCTCCGCTAATCCCTCCTACGCGCCCAACGTCGCACCCGATCACATCCAGCAGCCCGGTGGACAGGACCTCGGAATATCCACGAACATCCCATTCGCGCTCGGCGCCGGCTATGAGACAGCTGGTTTTACCGCGAAGTCTGCGGAGATTCTCAATGTCCCAGGGCTCGAACGGCTCTTCGACCCACTTGAGTCCGTACTCTTCCCAACCACGGATTCGTTCAAGCGCCTCATCGAACGTCCAGACGAGGGATTGTCCCCTGTCCATCATGATCCACGCCGCCGGCCCGCATGCCCCTCGAAGGTCGCGCACGAAATCGATGTCACGAGCCACGTCGTAGCCGATCCGCGAATCGCCCTTCTTGCCCATCCCGATCTTTACGCCCAAGTAGCCGTCATTCACGTACTTCGCGTGCCGCGCTACCTCAGCATCGAGATCCACATCGAACACATGCGTCGAAGCCAGTACGGGTAGACCGTCTTCATGGAGGTCAGGATGACGACCGATCATCGTGCTCAGCGACTGTCCGCTAACTTGACCCCGAAGATCCCACAGCGCAATATCGACCGCCGACAACGCGAAGTTGAAGAGGCCGCCGCGGTATCCGTACCACCAAGCTTGAGCGTGGAGCCTCTGCCAGGTTGCAATATTGTCCGTCGGATCGCTGCCGATCAACACATCAGCCATTCCGTTCACTAAGACTTCTGTTGCAAACGTGCTAGGTCGGAACTGCGTTATCGCCTCGCCCCAACCAACAGCCCCATCGTCAGTCTCAAGCCGGACAAAGAGTAGGTGCCGCTCCGAGTTCGAGTCATTGGGTTCCGGGTAGGAAACAGGAACAGTGGTCAATCGATCAATCCGAGACATAGTGCCCTTCTGATCATAGACGCGAAACTACGTTTGAAATGGAACAGCTGGCGGCAAGTCGGCGACCGATACCCAGCCGGGAGCTGCAGTCACGATCCGGTCGACTGAATTCACCACCATGTTCTGAGACCCTTGCTGCGCATCGATTCCCGGTGCTGCTGTGAACGTCCGCTGGACCTTCCCATCGCGCCACAGTTCGATCACGTCCACCGGGGAAAGTCCCGCCGCGGCGGGGTCGGTATGTCCCAGGAATGAAGCCGAGTACCACGGACGGTCTGCAACGATCGCTGTATAGGTCTGATCGACACC
>CALBET010000255.1 GCA_937888665.1 uncultured Acidobacteriota bacterium | reverse complement strand
AGAGCCACGGTGTGCACGCGTTTCTCGTCCCGATCCGAGACGACGCGGGTGACCCGACACCCGGCGTGCGGCTCGGGGACAGTGGGCACAAACTGGGTCTCAACGGCGTGGACAACGGTCGGCTCTGGTTTGACGACCTCCGGGTTCCGCGCGAGAGCCTGCTGACCCGGTTCGCCCAGGTGTCAGCCGACGGCACATACACGAGCCCCATCCCATCGTCATCGAAGCGGTTCTTCACGATGCTGGGGACCCTGGTCGGCGGGCGGATCGGCGTGGCGTCCGGCGGGCTCAGCGCGGCCAAGAGCGCGCTCACCATCGCGGTCCGATACGGCGCGACGCGTCGCCAGTTCGGCCCCAGGGACCGGCCCGAGGTGCCGGTGCTGGACTACCTATCTCACCAGCGACGGCTCCTGCCGCATGTGGCGACCTGCTACGCCCTGAATTTCGCGTTGCACGACCTGGCGCAGCGGTATGGCGAGCGCCCCGAGGGCGCCGACGCGCAGGACATCGAGGCGGAAGCCGCTGCGCTGAAGGCGATGAGCACCGCTCACGCCACGCGTTCGATTCAGGAGGCCCGCGAAGCCTGCGGCGGCGAAGGCTACCGCGCGGAGAATCGGTTTGCGCTGTTGAAGGCCGATTCAGACATCTTCACGACTTTCGAGGGCGACAACACCGTGCTCCGGCTGCAGGCGGCCAAGAGCCTGATGTCAGGCTACCGCCAGGAGTTCTCACACCTCGATTTCTTCGGGCTTCTCGGGCAGTTGGCGGAGCGGGTCGAGGTCCGTCTGGGCGAGGTGAACCCGATCACGCGTCACCAGAATGACACCCGCCATCTGCTGGACCCCAGCGTCCACGCCGAGCTGTTCCGGGACCGCGAGCGTAGTCTCCTGATCTCGGCCGCCCGCCGCCTCAAGGGCCGGGTGGACGCCGGGATGGATTCGTTCGGGGCGTTCATCGAGGTGCAGGACCACCTGCTGACGCTCGCCGACGCCTACGCGCAGCGCCTCGTGCTGGAGTCGTTCCAGGCGGCGGTGCGGGAGGCAGACGGGGGAGGGATGCAGGAACTGCTTGGTCAGGTCTGCGCGCTGTATGCGTTGTGGCACATCGAGCAGGACCGGGGCTGGTTCCTCGAACAACGCTACATCAGTGCGACCAAGGCCAAGGCGATTCGCACCGCCGTCAACATGCTGCTGGGTCAGCTCCGGCCGCACGCCGTGTCACTCGTGGCTGGCTTCGGCATTCCCGACCAGTTGCTGGCGGCGCCGATCGGAATCACTGGGTGATCAAAGGACGGGCGTTCCGCCTGCCGGCAGACCGCCCCTCAGGCCGGCGAGCAGGAAACGGGCGAGCGTCTCGACGACCTGGTCGTCGGTATAGCCTGGGTCGATCCCGTACAACTTGGTCCGAGCGGCAAGTTGTACGGGCAAGCACGTCAGCGAATCAGCCAGAATGGCGGTGGGGCCTGGGACAAAGACCCCTTCCTTCTGGCGCCGCGCCACAAAGCGATGGAGGAACGTGACCAGTGGGTACTCCCGTATCTTGGACTCCAGTCGCATGTTCTCGGTCGCCTCCTGCTCGAGCCAGACGAACATCAGCATCCGGTGAAGGTCCCGATCCCGCTCGTACCCGAAGAGGATCGCGGCGATGACGCGGCGCAGTACTTCCTCGTCATCACCGTGGTCAGCGATACCTTCCAGTTCGGTGACGAACTCTTCGCCCTCCACTCCGGTCCGCCGCTGAAACGCTGCCGCATACAGGTCGGCCTTCGTTGGAAAGTGCTTGAAGATGGTCGCTTCGCTCACGCCGGCGGCCAGTGCGAGCGCTTTCGTGGTGGTGCCGCTGAACCCGCCACGGCCAAACAGGCCGATCGCCGAATCGATGAGCTGGTCCCGTCGCTCACCAGCCGTCATGCGCTTCCGGACCGTTCGTGCGGTGCCCGTATCTCTTTTTGAGGCTGACTTCGTCATGAGGGTTCGAACACGTGCGCACTCCCCGTGGCGCGTGTAGAGCGCGTGGGTGACGGTTGTGTGTGAGAAGGCGTTGTCTTGTCGTTCAAGTAAGTAACCACGAACTATATCAAGGGGGGCTCAGAGGCACGGGTATTTGTGATCAGCGCGTCGCGGGGGCGACCTCCGCGTTGCGCGTCTGCAAATACTCGCGGCCTGAGAGGACCATGGCGCCGAGTCCCAGCCAGGTGGCGACGAGCCAGATCAGCCCCCCGAGATACGGAATCGCGAACAGCACGTAGAGCGCCACGATGCCGAGGGCCATGGCGGCGTAGGGAGAGGCACCAGGCCGGCCGGCCAGCGCGAGCATTCGCGCTCCCGCCCAGACCGCCACCGGAAGTTTGGCCACATACAGGGCCACGACGAACAGAAAGACGGCGGCGAGGCCGACGGGGAGCCCGATCACGGTGGCCATCACGATGACGCCGCCAGCCGGGACAACCAGGAAGGCGGCGAAGCCCAGCAAGGCGCCGACGGTCGTGTTTCCCGCCAGCGCGGTGGCCAGGTGTGCCACAAGTCTGCGGAACAGCGCGAGCGCCAGGATGCCGGCCAGCAGTGCCGCGCTGGTCTGCCAGCCCCAGAAGAGCAGACTCCCCGTCGAGATGCCCGAGGACGTGCCATCGTCGACCAGCTCATCGAAGCGGACGGCGCCACCCACACGCGCGGCCTCTTCTGGGCTCAGAGGCGTTCGCGCCCGGTAGTCGAGGTCGCCGTCAATGCGGGCTTCGGGTCCCAGGCTGACACGGTCGGCCCGAAGGTGGGCGCTGCCACCCACCCTGCCGCTGATGGTGACCTCTCCGCCCCCAGCTCTGAGATCGCCGTCAACGGTACCGTCGATATCCACAGTGGCGCAAGCGGCCGTGACGCCACCGGTGATCCGGGCAGCCTCGAACAGGTGACACCGATTTCCGGCCGCCACCAGGTCGCCGTCGATGGTGGCGTTGACGGTGACTTGTTCCCCGGCCAGCCGGGTGGAGTCGCCGACGGGGCCACGGATGTCGACGGTGCGCGCTGCCGCGAACAGGTCGCCGCCGATCGGCCCCGTCGTCTCAATCCGCTGGCCCGCGGCGACCAGGTCCCCTTCCAGGCGGCCGGCGATCTCGATCAATTCGCCCGTGGCGTAGAGGTCTCCCTGGCGGGTCTCGCCGGCCGGGACCCGCACCGACTGGCCGGCGCTAAACTGCTGAGCCGCGGCCGGCACATGTCCCACGACGAGGGCCACGACAAGAGTCAACCAGATCGGCGCCTTGTGAGTCATCTGCCGTTCCTCCTCTTCTGGATTGTCGAACCCTCGCCAGTCGAGGCGCAATCGGATTGTCGTCGACGGTCGCCAGAGGCATGCCAGCGGTCAGTAACCCGAAACAGTCGGTCGTCCAGCGCCGCCGGTTGCCGAGCGCCGCACCCGGCCGCAGCCGACCGCGGTAGCAAGCCCCTTCAGGGGCGCTAATTGATCAACGGGCCTAAAGGTGGCCTAAAGGTGGCCTAAAGGCCCTTGCTACGAACACAACCATGCTCGCCCGGCAACCTACCAGGGGAAGATCTCGCGTAGCCTGCGAGCTTGCCGCCGGGACAGTGGCACCGTGCCCGCGCCGGGGCACACGATGGTGTAGGCGCCCGCGTCGGCCGGCTGGATCTCGGCGATCCGCGCGAGGTTGACCAGGTAGCTCCGGTGAGCGCGGAAAAAGTGTCGGTCAAACTGTCGTTCCAGATCGGACAGGGTCTGGTCGACGAGGAACCGCCCGGTGGCGGTTCTGGCGAAGACGAGGGTGTCTTCCGCCTCGAACCAGACGATTTCGCCGGGGTCGAGCAGTAGAATCGCGGACCCGCGTCTGACGCTGACGCGGTCGGGCCGCGGTGCCGGCTCGTCAGCTCCCCGGCTGACGACGCGCCGGAGCTCGTCGAGCTCATCGAGCACGCGTCGGGCCGAGCCGACGTCGCCAATCCGGTCTCTGGCTCGCGCGAGGGCCTGGGCGAAACGCTGGCGGCCGACGGGCTTCAAGAGATAGTCGACGGAGCTGACCTCGAACGCCGGCACCGCATACGTGTCGAACGCGGTGACGAAGATGACATGCGGCACGTGCCGCACCCGTTTGAGCACGTCGAAGCCGGAGCCCTCCGGCATCTGCACGTCGAGGAAGCAGAGATCGGGCTCGACCTCGTCGATTACCCGGACCGCCGCGTCCGCGTCCGCGGCCTCACCGACCAGCTCGAAGTCTGGATCCGCAGCGAGCAGGCGCTTGATCCGGTCTCGGGCCGGCTTCTCGTCGTCGATGACGACACAGCGGTACCTCATGATGCGGTCTCCTCGCCGACCGGCCGAGGCGGCGCGAGCGGCGTGGTAGGCAGCGTCAGACGGGCGAGGGTACCCGTCCGACCGGGGGCGGCGGACAGCTCAAGGGTTGCGCGGCCGCCATAAAAGGCCTCGAGTCGGCGGGCGATGTTCCCCAGCCCGTGCCCATCGCGAATCAGGCTCGCGCCGACGTCGGAGAGACCGACCCCGTCGTCGAGGACATCGATACGCAGCGTCGAGCCCTCGACCGCGATCGTGAGGTCAATGTGGCCGCCGCGGGCCCGGGGTGCAAGTCCGTGCCCCACGCCGTTTTCGACGAGCGGCTGGAGGACCAGCCCGGGTACCCGGACGGCGAGCGAGCGCGGGTCGACGTGCCAGGCTACCCGGAGCCGGTCGCCGAACCGAGCCTGTTCGATTCGCAGGTAGCCTCGCGTGAAGCCAATCTCGTCGGCGAGCGGGACCGGTACCGCGTCGGCGACATCGAACGCATAGCGGAACAGCTCCGCCAGCGTTTCTAGCAGCTCCTCGGCCGTGCGCACATCCTCCTCGAGCAGGGACGTGATGGTGTTGAGCGTGTTGAAGAAGAAGTGCGGGTTGATCCGCGCCTGCAGCGCGGCCAGTTCGGCGCGCGCCGCTTCTTCTCGCAGCCGCGCCTCGACCAGTCGGACTTCCTCCATCTCGCGCACCGTGTCCTGCAGCCGCAGCCGCATCTGCTCGTAGCTGAGCACGACGCTGCCGATGACCAGCGCCAGGACGCCGTTGATGACGACGACGCCCACGGCCAGGCGCAACTCGTTTACGACGAAGAGCGGGTAGACCCCGAGCACCGCCAGGCTGCCGAGGACCGCGCCGGAGAGGAGCGTCAGCACGAGCAGGGGGAATCGCAGCAGACCCGAGCGCCCCCGCAGATGGGGAAACAGCCAGACCGAACTGACCATGGCCGTCAGCCCGACCACGTTGCCAAACAATACGGAGATGACAAGAATCGGGCGTTCGACACCATCGCCTTGAAACAGACTGACGGCGAGACCGATGGCAAGCCCTGCGAGGCTGCTGGCGACGACCCAGAGTAAGAGTTGGCGAGCGATGCGCGCGCTGGGCGGCGACCCCGTCATGGCACCCTCGCCAAGACAATGGTGACGTCGTCGTGGGCGTCGATCGGGCCACTCCACTGCACGAGGGCGTCGAGCACCGTCTGGATGATTTCCTCGAGCGGTTGGTCACGATGGGCTCGCAGCAGATCGGCCAGCCGTGTCGAACCGAACTCGTCGCCGTCTGGCGCCGGGGCCTCGGTCACGCCGTCGGTGAACAGCGCCAGCAGGTCGCCGGGGACCAGCAACCGGGTCCCGGTGTCGTAGGTTGAGCCCTCGAACAGCCCAATGGGCACCCCGCCTTCGTCGCAGCGGACCGTGTCCTCGCGCTGGACCAGGATCGGTGGGAGGTGTCCCGCGTTGCTGTACGACAGTCGACCGGTCTGGGGATCGAAGCTCGCGAGGAATGCCGTCGCATAGCGTGCCGCGGAGGATGCGCGGAACAGGGCGTTGTTGAGGTTGGCGTTGAGCGTGCCCGGGTCCACGGCGGTGGGAAACAGGCTGCGCACCGAGGCTTGCAGGCTGGCCATGAGCAGGGCCGCCGGCACCCCCTTCCCGGAAACGTCAGCGATGACCAGGCCCAGGCGACCGTCGCCAAGCGGCAGATAGTCGTAGTAGTCGCCGCCCACCGCGATGGCCTGCCGGCAGATGCCGGCCAGCTCCAACTCGGGAATGTCTGGAGCCTGGTGCGGCAGCAGTTCCCGCTGGACGTCGCGCGCGACCCCCAGCTCGTGTTCGAGCGCGTCGCGTTCCCGGAGCACGCGGTAGGACGCCTCGATCTGTCGTCGCATCCGGTCGTAGGTCCCTAGCGAGAGGGCGACCAGCCCCGCAAGCACGGTATTACCGGCGAAGATCAGCAGACCGATCCGAAACTGTGCGAGGAGATACAGCGGCTCGATCAGCAGGGCGATGAGCGACCCGAAGAGTGTCCCCGACAGCAGGATCAACGAGTCGAGCACCAGACGCAGCGCGAACGGCAACCGCGCCAGGAGCGGGAAGACCAGCCGCGCCGATACGTACGCGCTGTAGCCGACGACCTGGGAGAAGAGCAGGCTCAGTCGCAGGACCGGGCCGAGTTCGACGCCGGCCCCGAACGAGATCCCCGCCGCGACGGCGACGCCGACCGCGGCCCAGGCGGTCGTCCACCCGACGAGGAAGCGCCAGCCTGGTGTCAGGACCGTTTCGGCCGGACGGCGGGCCAGCGGGGCCGGCTTCGTATGGGGAGGTTGGGGCACTGGAGGCAACCGCGTTCAAGCGCCATCGTAGCACTCCGCACGACCGGAGCCTGGACGTCGAGGGCAGCGTCGATGCACCGGGGGCTCTGAGCATCAGGTTTCGTCCGGGCGAAGCGCGGGCTTCAAGTGAGTAAAGGCTTACATACGGTATCATCAGCGGGTGGCACATAATGTCTGCAAGACTTCATGACCATGATGACCGAGGCGCAGACGATGACGGAGCGGCATGGCGAGGGCGTCCGGTTGTCGTCCGTGTGCGCGCTCTTTGCGTGCGCCAGCCTCGCCGACTGAGCGTATGGTTCGGGAGGGGAAACGAGACTGGCTGGCGAGACGGATCGCCGACGGCTGCCTCTGGCTCTCCAGACGGTCGGTGCGGTTCCAGTTGCTGTTCGAGGACATCGGGAGCCGGCTGTTTCTGAGTGCCCGGATGGGGCTCGATCAGGTGCCCCTCCACGCCGTCGATCCCCACTACGATCCGGTCGATCTGAATCGCCGGACTGATGAGCTCAACGTCGCCGCCGAGGACTATTTCGTACGCAGCGACCGGCGCTACTTGCTGGGCAAGCCGTTCACTGATCGGATGTTCTTTGCCCGACGCCTGTTCGACCTGGGCGTGCTCTTCCACTGGCTGCGGATCACCCCCGGGGAGACGGTGCTCGAGATGGGGGCCGGGTCCTGCTGGCTGTCCCATCTGCTCAATCGGTACAACTGCAAGACCATCTCCGTCGACGTGTCGGAGACCGCGCTGAGCATCGGGCGCGAGCTCTTCGAGTCGGACCAGTACACAAACTGGGCCGTTGAGCCTGAGTTTCTTCTTTATGACGGGCATCGGCTGCCTCTCGAAGACGGGTCG
>CALBET010000254.1 GCA_937888665.1 uncultured Acidobacteriota bacterium | reverse complement strand
CGCGCAACGTCGCGCGCATCTGATCGCGAGAGCCGGGCACCTTGGACCTGGGCGACGCGTAATGGAGGTGGGGTGTGGGACCGGGATGTTCACCGAGATGTGGGCCGCAAGCGGCGCGGAGATCCTGGCCGTGGACCTCGCGCCAGAACTGATCGAGCGGGCCCGCGCTCGGCAGATTGCGGGACAGGTGCGTTTCGCGGCCAAGCCGTTTGAAGAGTGTGACTCGGAAGGGCCCTTCGATGCGATCGTCGGCTCCTCCACCTTGCATCATCTGGAGATCCGCCCGGCACTGCGGCGACTTCACCAACTGCTGAAGCCGGGCGGTCGCATGGCGTTCGCCGAGCCGAACATGTTGAACCCGCAGGTCTGCCTCACGAAGGACGTGCCGTGGATCAAGAAGGCGATGGGGGACTCACCCGATGAGACGGCGTTCGTCGGGCTGCAGCTGAGGTCCTTTCTGCGCAACGCTGGATTCCGGCAGGTTCGAGTCTCGGCCTTCGACTTCCTGCACCCGTCAACGCCGCCGGTCCTCATTGAGGCGGTCTCTCGCGTCGGGCGCGTCCTTGAGCGCGTGCCGGGGATCCGGAGTATCGCGGGGTCTCTAATCATCAGCGCCGTCCGAGAGTAGCCGAGGGAGCGAAGCCATGGACCACTCGGCGGGGAGCAGGAGGCGACACGGGTATGGGCTGTCGATCCTGTCGATCAGCATCGTCGGCGCGTTGTATCGCCTGTGGGACATCGACACCATCCCCATGTACTTCGACGAACTGGCGGTGTGGATCAACGTCCTGGCGAATGACGCCTCGAACGCCGAGGGCGCAGGCCTCAGAATGCTCCTGTCGTGGGTGACCGCCTGGTGGGGCGAGGCAGATGCCCTGAGTTGGCGACTCGTGCTCGCCGTGGTGTCGTCATTGGCCATTCCGGTGGTGGGAAGCCTGGGACGACGGCTTGGCGGCCCCGCGGCTGGGATCCTCGCGGCCGCGCTGTTTGCGGGGTCCCCACTGGCCTGGCACTACGCTCCCCAGATTCGTCCGTATGGCATCTATCTGCTCTTCACGGCGCTGCTCTACGACGGCTTCTTGGTCGCGCACGAGCGGGACCGGTGGCGAGACTGGGCGCGGTACGGCGGGGCGCTGTGGTTGTGCAGCATGACCCACCTGGTCACCGCGCTGATCGCGGTCCCGCTGGGCGTGGTCAGCGTGGCGAGCCTGGTCACGTCGCGTGATCGCGGCCGATTCCTGCGGTTTGTCGTCGTGAGCGTCGTCGCCGGCGGGGTCGGCATCCTCTGGTGGGTCATGCGCACGCCCGGCGCGACGATGTCGGTCCTGGCCGGCCGCTACCCGGACGGCGCGCTGCTCTTCCTGCAAGACGTGCTGGTGACGCTGGGACCCAAGGTCCTGTATCCGCGCGATGTGTCGCTGTCGGCGGTGCCGGCGCTGGTGTTGTTTGGCCTTGCCGCGGTCGGATGCGGCCTGTCCCGCCGCTCGCATCCCGAGGCCTCGGCGCTGTTCGGACTCTGTTTCGTCTTCACGCTCGTGGTGCAGTTCTTCACGCTGGGTGACAAAGCAGACTGGTCGTGGGCGCGGTACATCGTCCATCTGCTCCCGTTCTATCTGGCCCTGATCGCGGTTGCGGTGGTGTGGCTCGCTGACCGAGTGGCGGACACGTTGCGTGGCGTGGCCCCCGGATGGGCGCAAAGCGGGTTGCGGCCCACAGTGAATGTCGGGCTGGGCCTGGTCGCGGTCTTGATGTTCCTGCCGGGCTGGGCATCCCAGAGCCGCGCGCAGATGGAACTCGCCAACGGGGCTGTGTATCCCACCCTGTCGGACCTGGTCTGGCAAAATCAGGAGAAGCTGCGTGGCGTGGTCGTATTGCCGTACGCGCTGGGGCCCGTCGTGGACGTACGTTCGCTGGCCGGGTTCTACGTTCACAAGAGAGACACGTTGCCGACGTTCACGGTCAAGAGGCAGCAACTGCATGAGGTGAGCCTGGACGAGGGGGTGTTCGCGTTTCAGAAGATGCCTCGATTGGGACCACCGCTACGAGCGATGCCTCCTGACGGCACCTACGCGCTGCTGGGACGTGATCCGCTTGAGAGCTGCGGTCAGCTCACGTCGGCGCATCTCGAGGGACTCATCGAATCCAGCGATACGGTGGAGGACCCTGGAGTCATGTGCAGGCTGACATTCAAGGGAGGCAACCTGACACCGGTGCGTGTCGACGTTGGAAACGTCGCAATGATCACCGGCTACCGCGTTCGCGACGCGTACTACCAGCCGGGGGACCGGATGGAACTTTCGGTCAGGTGGTTACCGGTTGCGACAACCTGGGCCGAGCACCGTGTGGTGATCGAATTGCAGGACTCGGAGGGGAAGCCGATTGTAACGCACAACGTCGGCCTCGACGCGGGCGACGCAGACACGATGAACTCGATCACCGGACGACCATTCCTGGGAACCTATACGCTTCAGATTCCGGACTCCACAGCTCCGACCTCAGAGGCGTGGATGGTTGTCGGATTGGTTCGCAGCCGGCTGGGGGTGCGACTTCCGCTGAGGGGCGGAGACTCAGACACGGGCAGGCTGGGAGCCGTACGAATCTCGGCCATGGGTTGTGGGCCCCGAGAGGACACACGTGCCGCCACACGACGAGCGACCGACGCCGCATTGGGAGCAACCGTTCGAGATCTGATCACTCGGGATGCGAGTGTAGGATCACTCCCAATCGAAACGGCAGTCTACGAGTCGGTGGTGACGCTCTGCTCCGACGACACCTCGGGCGAGGAGCGAGCGCGAGTCATGGCGCTCGTGGAACCAATCGTGGGAATCGATCGGGTCGAGGACCGGATGCGATGACAGTCTGGTCTGTCATGGGACGGGACTGCCCATCGACCGTTGAAACTTGGCTCCGTATGGATTCGACCCCCCACCTCCGGCACCAACACTCAGAAAGGCCAGTTTTTACTGGCCTTTTTCGCGTCGTCGCGGCAAAAAGCTCACGAATCGCTAGTGTCGCGTCTCAAAAAAAGCCTTGTACTTTCACCCCTCGGGCCGGACATCGAGGACTGGAGCGCCTCGCCGACACCCCACGCGCCACAGCAAGATCCCGCGTCGTCGGAACCCAGAACCGAGGAGTTGGAACGCACCGCCGCCATCTCGCG
This sequence comes from uncultured Acidobacteriota bacterium, assembly GCA_937888665.1. GTDB lineage: Bacteria > Acidobacteriota > Vicinamibacteria > Vicinamibacterales > UBA8438 > UBA8438. The sequence goes on along the minus strand of CALBET010000254.1, from coordinate 4,316 downwards.
TCGTATACTCGGCCGGGATGCACATCAAGACCCAGGAGCTGGAAACACCGCGTGGCAAGCTGATCTTCCCGATTCAGAGCGGCAAGACGGTCAGGCGCGCGACGCGTCTGCTTGAGAAGGAGCCGGAAACGATCCAGTGGGTCGAGCAGATGCCGCCGTCGTCAGTGTTCTGGGACGTGGGAGCCAACACCGGCGGCTTCAGCCTGTATGCCGCGCTCGACCCGAACATCCGCGTAGTCGCGGTAGAGCCAGGCGCGGTCAATCACTATCTGCTCGCCCTGTCGGCCGAGATGAACGGCCTGGCCGGCCGTATCGACACTTACTGCATCGGCTTCGACGACCACACACACGCGCAGTCGCTCGCCGTCTCCCAGCTCATGCCCGCGTCGTCGTTCCGGATGTCTGGCGCTCATGATGCGGAGCGGTTCGGGAGTCAGCAGGCGCTGCTGTGCTTTTCTATCGACGACTTCCTCGGCTGGTTTGAGGTGCCAGCGCCAACCCATCTGAAGATCGACGTGCCGAACATGCCGCAGGCCGTCCTGCGTGGCGGGGCAAACACGCTCGCCGACGGACCGACCACCGACATCCTGGTCGAGTTGGACAGCGCTTGTTTCGAACCGGGCGACCTGCAGCGGCTGCTGGACTGGCTGGCGGAGCTGGGTTTCCGACAGATGTGGCGGTCAGAGAAGAAGAACCCGACCCTCTCCGACTACCTGTTTCGACGGTAGCCCCGGGTCTAGCAGCCCGTGGTGAAAGTCGCGCTGCCTGCACCACGGGTTGCTAGCGCTGCCTCGCCTGCCCCGGGCGCAACAGCGGAGCCACCGGCAGCGTCAGCGAGAAATTCTCTGTCCTCGGGGTGTAGCAGATGGTCTCGCTGCAGGCCTGAAACAGTACCGACACCGGGATGTCCAGCTCCGTCGGCTGGTTCGACGGCCGGGGGCCAAACAGCTCCGAATTTGGCGTCACCGGAATCGCGACGTCCACCACGCCCTCGTAGACGTTCAACGTGACGCCGAGTTCGGCGAACTCGCGCGGCCGGGTCGGCGGGTAGTGCACCTCGCCCACCCGCAGCCCCACCGTGTCCGGAATGGTCGCCTCCGAGGCGATATAACCGTCGGGCAGCGGCCGGCCATACATGTGCAGCCCCTCGGCCAGCTCGAACCGCACATAGATTGTCGACTGCGTCTCGAACTTCAGCGACGTATCAGACAGGAAGGCGGAGATCTTGACCTGATCGTTGGTCAACTCAACCGCCGGCGCCTCGTGCCGCGCCAGAATCTCACCCAGCGCCGAATCGCGAATTGCCCCGGCCGACTCGCGCGTGGCGTAGTGGCGGTGGAAGAACTTCTCGGTCACGACGCCGTGCTCGTCGGTGACGTAGACCCCAGGGTACGGCAGGCCATAGAAGCTGCGTCCGGCGCCCTCCTCCGGGTCGTCGGGCGAGATCAGCGTGTTCAGGATGCCGAACTCACGGATGACAGCCGAATCGACGTCCGACAGCAAGTCGTACGCGACATCGTACTGCTCGCCAAACGCCAGTAGCTGTTCCTGGCTGTCATAGCTGATGCCGTAGACCTTGATACCCGCGTCCTCGAACAAACTCAGATTGTCCTGCAGCTCGACCAGCTGCGTGCGGCAGTATGGTCACCACACGGCCGAGCGGTAGAACACCACCACCGATTTCGAGCCGCCCCGATCCGTGTGGTAGTCCACCATGCGTCCGTGCTGGTTGGGCAGCGAGAACGCCGGCAGCCGCTCCCCGACTTCTGGCCCGGTCGGAAATTCGTGCGATGCGGGGTAGCGGCGCGCGGGATACGATGCCGGAATCGGGACGGTTATCCCGAGGTCGTCCGTCTCGGTGCCCGGCTCCAGGTTCTCGTGGGCAGCTCGCACGTTTTCCTGGGCCTGGGCCACGTCATTGCCGCCCACAATCAAACCGACCGCGAGCGCCGTCAGAACTATCCTACGTCCCATCTCGTCCCCTCCAGAATCCGAAGCCTGTGTCGCGCGGAGCCGATGGTATCAGGACTCGCGCGGCGGGAGTATCCTTCGAAGGTCAGATTCGGCCCGAACAATGTACTTATCAATACACCTAGCCGGGGATAGCCCCCTTGGAGAAAGAGCCGTGCGCACCATCTCGAACCCAAAGACGAGCCGTCGACGGGTACTGAAAGCCCACCGCCTGGCTGTTCCGCGTGGCTCGCAACAAGATCACCGACGCGTACCGCCGGCGGAGGCCCGCGTCGCCAGATCGGCCGGTGCGAACTGGCACCGTCGACACCGACTGGGCAATTGAAGACCTCCTGCTGGATTTCTCCAAGAACCCTGAGGAACTGTTCCTGCGGGACGCGGTCTGGGACGCGATTCAGGCCACCCTGGAGGAACTGCCGACGCTGCACCGTCAAGCATGGGTCTGGCACGAGTTGGACGGGCTGAGCTTCCGGCAGATGGCCGAACGGGGAGGCACGAAGCAGCCGGGTTCGTCTACCGCGTGGCTTCAGCGTCGAGCGCCGCGTTGAACTCCGCCTCGAGCTCGGCCTCCCACTTCATGCGGTCCGCATACTGGTCTGCGCGCGTCAGGCAGTCGACACACACCGAGCCGGGGATGCTGTGCCCCTCCCCTTCGGTCGGGATGCCGCGCTCGGTCATCAACCGGCGTAACAGATCGGCCGTCTGGGTCTGTTGCTTGTAGGTATCGGTGTAGATGAAACCCAACGCGATCCCCAATGCCGAGTAGCCCAGATCATTGCGCGCGTCGAGATCTGCGCCCCGGTCCACCAGATACTGGACGACGGTGTTCGCCCCCCGGAACGCCGCCCCTTGCAGCGGCGTCTCACCGCGGTAGTTCACGGCGTTCACGTCGTGCCCCAGCTCTACCAGCGTGGTCACCGCTCGAAGCATTTCGGCTTCTTGCGCCGGCTCGGTGCCCCCATCTTCGCCCGGATTGAACACCGCCACGCCGGCGGCCACCATCAGCGCGGTCGTGCCGTCAGCGTTGGGCACTAGGGGGTCCGCTCCCGCATCGAGCAGGACCTGCATCGCCTCGGTGTCGTTCGACTTGGAGGCCAGAAAGAAGGGGGTGGCGCCCAGCCGGTTCAGGCGGTTGCGCTGGCCGTCCTGCATCCCGTTGATCCGCATGCGGGCGTTGACGTCACCACCCCGGGCGATCAGTTTGCGGAGCAGGTCGGTACTGTCGACATTGCCGGTCGGAATCGGCCCCGGGAATCCCATACAGCAGTTCATCCGGCGCGAGCGGACCACTTGGTGCAGCGCGGTCCAGCCGGCCGTGGCCTGGTCCGGTGCGGCGCCACGGTCGAGCAGATAGTCGGCCACGGCCCAGTTGGCGTTGGCCACGGCGACGATCAGGACGGTGCGACCATCGGACAGTGTGTCGTTCAGCTCTGCGCCAGCATCGAGCAACACCCGCACGGCGTCGAGGTGGCCGCCGCGTGCGGCGAACATCAGGGCGGTGAACCCAGTCGGCTCGGCCGCCCAAAAGAGGCGGCGCGTGGTCTCCTCTGTGCGCGCGGTCTTGGCGTGGATATCGGCTCCACGTTCGGCGAGCGCATGCACAGCCGCCGCGTTGTTGCGGGCGGCAGCCCACATCAGTGCCGTTTGCCCGCGGAACGAGTCGCGCGCGTCGGGGTCGGCGCCAGCCGCCAGCAGCACCCGGATCGAGGCGGCGTCGCCATTGCGCGCCGCCGTCATCAGCACGGTCTCGCCGTCGGGTGTGGTGTAGCTCGCCTCAGCCCCAGCCTCGAGCAAGGCCCCGAGCACCGCGGCGTTGCCGTTCTCAGCCGCGAGCACGATCGGCGGCACCCCGTAGCGATTGATCGCGGTCGCCTCGGCTCCGGCCGCCAGCAGCGTGGCGACGAGGGCGACGTTGTCACCATGCGTCGCCCAGTGCAGCGCGGTCGACCCGTCTGGCGCCGCCTGATTCACATCGTCGCCGGCGGCCAGCCGCGATGCCACCGTGACGGCATCACCCTGCTTCACCGCGGCGATCAGCGGGGTGTCCCCTGCCGCCGCGGCCGCACCGGCCGGCGCCACCGACAGGCTCGCCAGGACCACCAGCAGCGCCGCTACGACTGACCCACACGAAGTCGCGCTCATTGTTCTGTCCTTTTCCGATCGCTCGGTCAACCCAGTGAGCCGTTGTAGCAAGCCCCTTCAGGGGCGCCGATTGATCAACGGGCCTAAAGGTGGCCTAAAGGCCCTTGCTACGAAGCAATCCCGCGGTTTTCCGACGAGGCGCCCGTCTGGCAAGGCGCGACGAGGGAGCAGCCAGGTGGGCTGTGACCGAGGAAGCAACGCAG
>CALBET010000253.1 GCA_937888665.1 uncultured Acidobacteriota bacterium | reverse complement strand
ATCTGCGTTGTTCATCGGTCACATACTGCCGGTATTTTCCCTCTTCTCGCCTTGTTCGGCCGGCCCAGCGCCGCTCTCGGTGCGACGTGGGACTTTCACCACGGGCTGCTATGGGCGGACGACCTGGGTGAATCCCAGGATGTTGATGTCCCGGAACATGGGCGTTCCTGGTGGCAGGAGGTTCGGGTCGAGGAAGTCGACGTCGAACGCGTATGCCCGCGTCGGCGGCGAGTAGACGTTCGCGCAGCACTTGTAGGTGCCCGTGCCTTGACGGTTGTAGGACAGGGACACCAGCGACCCGCGATAGTTGAGCGTCTTGCCGCTCCAGCTCTCGAGATAGCGCAGAAAATTGTGTAAACCGCCATCGGTGCCGAAATCCTGCGGGTCGGCGGGCCCGGGTCGTGGGAACGAGAGCCCCTTTCCGCTGACGATGGCCGTGCGATACCACGTCGTGGTGGCGGGCCGGTTGCCGGGATTGTGTGGGAACTGCAGTGAGTTCCAGTCGTCCCAGCTGTTCGACAGCAGTGTGACCGCATCGGCGATCACAGCCGTCGCGGCGTTCGGCTCGCCGAACGCCGCGCCCCCCCCGGCGTTGTAGTCGCCTTGGATGTAGACCGGACTCTCTGAGACGATGGTCAACCCCGGCATCACGACGGCCCCGAGACCACCGTTGGTGAGCTTCAGCGCCCGCCGGAAGAGAATGGCCCGGTTCGCTTTCGCAAGCAGCGCTGTCACGAGCGTCGTGGGCCGCGCGGTGTTATCAAGCGGTGCCGCTCCGAGGAACCCGGCTGGGAACTGACCGTAGACCTCCAGCATCCCGTTCGCGTTCAGATCTTCACCCGTCTCGTTCACGCCGTTCGGCGTACCGGTTGCGCTCCCCGGGTTGACGATGTCTTCGAAGCCGTACTCGCCGGTCTCCTCCAGAGCGGCGTTCTTGTTGTTTCGGCGATCCGAGAAATAGACGACGTAGCCGTTCTGGCTCATCGCACCGGTCCCGCTGACGCCAATCGCCCCTTGGAGCCAGCGGCTCAGGTTTGTGACGTCCAGCTCGACGTAGTGCATCACCCCGCCCAGGAACATGGTCGTCTGAACGACCGGGATGTTGTCGCGCAGGTTGCCCTCCCGCGTGTCGTAGAGCACATTCGGCCAGTAATCGGTCCCCGTGAAGCTCCCTATCCCACAAGGAGGAAACTGGATGTTGTTCTCTTTGACACGCTGAAGCCTGAGCACTGCGTTCGGGAACGGCTCGGCGACACAACCGTCGACCGGATTCAGATTTCGGCCCGAGAAGCCGAGGTTGATGACGTCAAGCGTCACGTCCTGCCAGGTGCCGGGCGAGGTCTGCACCTCGACCTTGATGAAGCCGCCGAGGAGCCCGCTGCCCAGGGCCGTGGTAGCACCCCCTGCGGGGTCGCCGTTCGACATGGCCACCGAGACCGGGCCCCCGGGGCCCCCGGCCGGGCATGTCCCCAGCGCGTCGCCGTGGTTTAGATGTCCATTGACTATTCCCGGGGTCGCCACCCAGAGGTCACTCCAGCTAAACGGACCTGCTCTGTGACAGACCGGGAACAAGGGACCTGGGAACGGGACCGCGCCCAGCGGAAACGGCGGGTCTCCGGTGACGGTGGGCAACGAGGAAATCTCGGCCGCCGTGTCCGACAGCAGAATCCGGACGCCGGCGATGGTGAAGTAGCGTTGTGCCAGAATCTGGCTCGCGACAGACTCGGTGGCCGGTGGACGTTTCAGCAGATCGATCGGCGTACCTCCGTCCGAAATGATCGGCAGATCCAGACGCCTGGCGCCGGTCCGGCCATTGGTGATGTACGAGTTGTAGATACCGGTCGACAGGTTCGTCCAGAGCGGCTCGTTCACAGCCGATCCGACGGTGCCCTCAAGGCTGCCCTCATCGCGCGCCAGGTCGCGGAAGACACCTGGCGCAGTCGCGACATTGACCGGTCCCAGCCGGTTGGTGGTCGGTTCGCCGTTGGACAGATGCGTCCGGATCACCTCTCCGAACGCCGTCGTCCGGTCGGAGAGGACGACACCGCTGTTCGCGGCAAGAAACAGGTCGCCGTTGGTATGCAGGCGACCGCCGAAATCGAAGACCGGCCCTGGAAAGATACTCAGCGGGGGGTCCGAGAACACGCCGAACTCAAAGGCCGGCAGCGCCACGGTCTGCAATCGGCGCTGGAGATTGGCCTCGGAACCGGTGGCCAGATGACCGGTGACATCGATGTCGTACTCGGTGATGAGGCCCACCAGCCCTTGAAACGGTCCGGCGGCGATCGCACGAGAGGTGGCAACCGGATCACCCGTGGCGGGGTCGCCGGTCGTGCTGTCGAACATGATCCGATACCCGGAACCGCCACCGGCGCGGGTGAACGTCACGCCCGGCAGCGGCGGCGGGACATCGGTGAGGGCCCGAACCTGGTTTCCGGTGGGCGAAAAATCGAAGAAGAAGAGATCGGCAAGATCGGCGGTCAGTTGCTCCATTCCGCTGTGTGCCGCGTAGAAGGCATCATTGCGTCCGCGGTCGAGCGACACCTGGTTGGCGTCTGACAGGAGCATGGCGGTGAATCCCACGACCAGCGCGGAGGTCAACAGCATGACCATCAGGGTAGCAATCAGCGCGATCCCGTTTTCAGAAGTGCGTTTCATGATCTGTCTCCAGCGGCACGCATACCTCGCCGTTACTGATATCTGTCCGTGAACGACAGGCTCCGCAAGCTCACCGAGGTCGATAGCGTTCGCCGTTGATAACCCCTGGACCTGTACTCGCCGCTGGACCGTGTCGTCAGCGCTATGTTGACCTTTCGAATCTGGGCCGGGGAATGCGGCGTGACCGCTTGGTCCAGTCCAGCCGGGTTGTTCAGCCCGTCCACCAGGTCGTAGGTGAGTTGCAGGTCGTCAACGTCCAGCGCGATGGGATTCTCCGCGCCATTGTTCACGCGTCGGATCAACCGCCGGTTGCCAGGCACCGGCTCGTCGATGTAATACGAGATCATCCAAATACGCGTGGCGGTCGTTGGGGGAAACTCTCCCGGCGAACTCTGCAACTGCATGATCGTGCCCTGCCCGGCATTGCGCTGGTTGAAGCGCATCGAATCGGTTCCGCCAAACGTCACCGATTGTGCGCTGACGCTGGTCACCTCCTGGACGGCGAACCCCAAGGCATTGGTGAACATGATGAAGTCGCCGACTCGGAGACCGGTGCCTGCCAGCCCGATCGGGGTCGTGACCGCGACGACCATCGTGCCGCCGTCCGGCGTGATCATGTCGACCGGTGTGTCGGCGAGCGCGAGCGTCGAGTCGGCATAGAGCATCGTGACCATGTCGGTGGCCCGACCCCAGATGGCCGGTCCCAGGTCAGCTCCTGGGCTTATCGACGGCAACACGACCCAGTTCGACGGAAAGGTCATCGCGTTCGGGCCCGGTCGATTGATCGGCGAGGCCTGGGCGCCGGACGGAATCGGAATACCACCTGCAGGAATACCTTGACCCGTCAGCATCAGGTCCCGCTTCATCAGTGCCAGGCCGGCCCGCCCGTTCTGTTGCGTTTCGGCGACAAGCGTCCCAAGATCCGCGGTGGCGATTCCGTCGCCGAGCGCACCCAGCGACGTGGCGAGAACCACCAGTGTGAGGCTCGTGGCGACCATCAACTCCGTGAGACTGAACCCCGCTTGCTGGTTGCGAGCGCCTCCTCCGCCGTGTCTGTCTATCTGAGTCATGATGCACACACCCATTCACCAGCTAGGCGAACCTAGAGATGTAGGTCGAGACAACGAACTCTCCGAGAGTGCCGTTCGACGGGTATTTCACGACAACGCGAATCTCCCGTAAGGACGCACTGATATCCGAAATCGTGATTTCCCGCGTATATGAATCGAGCGACTCGATGACGTCATCCCCGTTGCCGATGATGCCGTCCAGGCCGGGTGCCACGACCGTCTCGACCGGGCCGTCATCAATGGTGTTGACGATTCCGTCAGTTCCTGTGGTTCGCAGCGGCTGCGGGCCGTCGAGAAAGATGCCGCTGAGACCCGGGGATGTGATGTTGCGAACCTGGTCCCAGGACACGATACCGGTGTCGCGAGCCATGAACACGCTCTCGACGGCCTCAGCTGCCTTCTCTTTCGCCAGCGAGAGATTGCCGCTGGCGCCTATTCGTGTCAGGCCGACCGAGAGTACGGCGCCCAGGGTCAAGAGACCCGTGGCCAGGATCGGGATGGCAATGAGCGTCTCCATGAGCGTGAAGCCGGCGTCTGTCCGCCGGGTCCGTCGTGTCTTGCCTGTCATGCCTGTCATGGTCCCTACCTGTCCCACTGGATGCCGTTCCAGCGATAGCCGCGCACGCGTCCGGTGCCACTGAAAACGGTGACCGCCCGAGCGGTCTCTTCGTGTCCGACCTGGCCCAGAAATATCGTGCCGCTGACCGGAGCACCACCGCTGTCTACCAGCATTCCGTCGGCCAGTACGCTGAGGCTGGTTGCGCCTCCCAGGTCAACCGGCGCGCCGTTTCCGAATCCGTCCGGCGTATCCGGAGTGCCCTCAAACTGGACAAACTGGACATTGCCTTCTAGGAAGGACTGGCTCAACAGGGTGCTGCCGGTTGGAAGGTCAAGTCTCGTGACGCGGATCTCGTTGGCCCCCAGGAACTCCACTTGGACGGTCCGACGCTGCGCGATCGCGGTGTCGCGAGCCTGCTGAATCTGCGCGATGACCTGAGTCATCCCGGAGTCACTCCGTATCGCGCCGACCGCGTACGTCCCGCTAGAGATCGAGACCGCCGACACAATGGCCATCACGGAGATGGTCATGAGCGTCTCCACCAGGGTAAAACCGCGTTCGTCGTTCAGAGGCATATCGGCACACCATCCTTCGCTGCCGATCATATGCAATACGTAGGCCAGCACGTTAAATGACTTTTAAATTCTTTAAAGTCGTTTAATGTCGCTTAAAGGTGCTTAAAATTGACATTTGCTTCACGCCGGTGTACCAATTTGTGACACCGTTCTTTCGACATACGTTAGCAGCTGAGTTTCTGCGCTCCGACGGGTTGCCACCGGCCGTGCGCCTGGGTGAGTCCGGGTGGTGGAATCGGGCCGCCGCACCGTATCGACAGGCCATCCAGTGACGCCCCGAAGACTACTCCACCCGCTACAAGATGGCTCGCGCGCTGCACGAGTGGGGCGACTACCGAGACACCGTCACGACGTATCTCGAGATGATCACACTCGTGCCAGACGAACTTCGTGTCTATCTCTCGATCGGCCAGAGCTACGAGTCTCTTGGCCGACCGGCTGACGCGATGGCCGCCTACACCCGATACCTTGGTATGGAGCCTGGGGCAGACAACGTAGACGGTATTCGCGGTCGGATTGAAGAGCTGGTTCGCGTCATCGGCTCGGACTCCGCTCGGTCCACAGCGCCCTGAGACCTCGCCTCGAAAAGCGTCGTTCCCAGGACGTGGCGTTCGCGTTGCGATCACCGTACGCGGGCGCTAGACTGTACGCGTCTCGGTGGAAGGTTCGTTGTGAGCCCCTGGCAGGAAGACACATGACACCACGCATGCTCGGTTGCATCGCTGGAGCGCTGCTGGTCGTTGGCAGTTCGGAGGTGACGGCCCAGTCTCTGGCTGAGCTGGCCCGTCAGGAAAAATCACGTCGAGCCGAACTGACGGAAAAGGCGGGGCCTGGCGCCGAGGAGAAGAAGGTCTACACCAACGCCGATCTCAGAAGCAGCGGCCGTCTCACGACGGGGAGCGCTCCCGCACCGTCGTCGCGCCCACCCGCGGAGACACCCGCGGCCGAAGCATCGGCCGAGGCGGCCACTCCGCCAGCCGAAGCGGCCACTCCGCCGCCCGACGAAGATGCATGGCGCAGCCGGATCAGCGCGGTACGTCAGGCCCAGCAGCGGGCCGAGTTGATGGCCGAGGCCCTGCAGAACCGGGTCGATACCCTGTGGACCGACTTTACATCCCGCGACGACCCGGCACAGCGCGCCGTCCTCGAACAAGACCGGCAGGCGGCTGTGGATGAACTCGACGAGTCCCGGCGCCAGATTGACGCCCTGACCCAGGAACTCGAGGACATTCGCACGGAGGCCAGACGGGCAAACGTTCCGGCCGCCTGGCTGCGATAGTGGACCACCCCAGCGCGTGGCGACACCGTACGGCGGTCGCGGCTGAGACCGGGTTCACGCTGGGCGAAACCATCTTCGCGCGCGTGGTCATGGCCACCGGTCTCCTCTCGCTCGCCGGGGTCTTTTCGTATGGCGTGCTGGCACTGAACCCTGGCGGCGAGCTCCTGATCGCGAAGGAAAAGGCGACCGAGGGCAGTTTGGTCGACACGGTCGGGTCGGACCAGCACGAGCCGACCTGCGGTCTACGTGAAGGGCCAGTACAACGCGAACAGAGGTGGCTTTGGCGACCCGCCCGCACGCCTCGGCGGCCATTACCGGTGACGCGGTGACCCTGCTCTCAACCGCGTGGAACGACTGGGATTCGCTGGACCTCCTACACCGCCCGGCGCCCGCGGCGCCGAGCTACTTCCGTTTCGCCGTCGCGACCGGAACGTCACGGAACTACGCGAGACCGGGCGCCACGCCGATCACGTTCGGGACCGACGGCGGCGTGCAGAACCTGACGCGACTGCTCGAGGACTGGAGCGGCGACACCCCGCGTGTTCCAGCCTCACGTCGCGCCCACGGCGTGTGGGCACTACACTAGCGGCCCGAGTGAGACGACTGCGCTTCCTGCTGATCACGACCTTCTACCCCAACGCATAACCGTCCGACCCCCCGATGGCGTCAGCGTCGAGCTGGCCCAGCTGTCGACGCGCCCAGACAAGAAAGTGGCTCCGACGCAACGTCAGATAGAGCCAGGAATCGACCTGTGCCACCACCTCCGGATCGAAATCAAACGCCTGCCCGACGATTCGCCCGTCATCAACCTGAAATGAATGCAGGACCCGATGGCAATCGTTGAGGACCATGGCCACCAACACGAGATCCGGTGCGAGCTCGTCCACCTGGCGTTCGAGAAAGCGCACCTCCTGCCAGTTCGTCCATCCACGCACGGCGGTGTTGACGACATCGAACCGCTCGTCGCCGTCCGCTTCGTTGAGCCGTGTTCGAAGCCGCCCCGGAAACGTGTCGTCCACATCGTCACCGTAGTACGCGACCGAGTCGCCGAGCACGACGATGCGAAATCGCCCGTCTTTGGGCGCGCCCGGGCGGTCACGAAAGCCGGCTGCGTTGTGGTCTCCGAAGGCCGGGTTGTTCCGGTAACCGAGCGTCTCGTCGTAGACAGCCCAGAGCTCGCCGGACGCCTCAAGGCGCCGAGACTCGTACAGGCGGAACGCCCCTTCGACCACCGCGAGGGTCAGCAGGGAACTCCCGGCCAGCACAAGACCGCGCATGAGCCAGGCGCGCGCAGCCGGAGCGAAAGACATGTGCCTAGGGTATCCGAACGACGATGCGCCCCACGAGGCGTTCGCGAGAGCAAGTAGAATGTGCCCCGGAACAGCCATGCGCCACCGACTTCTCTGGCTCTTCGGGGTTCTGCTCATCGGCGGCGTGACCGCCGAGTGGCTTCTCAAGCCACCGCTCTACGCCAACGCCCATGCAATCGGCATGCACACGGTCGGCTTGCTGGTGCCATTCGTCGGGTCGATGACGTTTGCCGTGTGTGTCGGCTGGCTGGGCCGCTTCGGTGGTCGGGACGTGGCAGCAGCGACGATTCTGTTCGGGCTCCTGTGCCTGCCATTCGTTGACCTATTCGCCGCGCCGATCGTCCATCTGGACTCGGACGACGCCTACCGCTACAGCCTGTACGCGCACAACATCGTCGAGCACCGCACGTTGTGGGGCTCGGATGGCCTGGTGCACGACGCTCGCGCCTATGTCGACCAACCCGGGTATCGCTACTGGCTGGCGGCCACGATCGCTCTGCTGGGTGGAGAGCATCGTGGCATGCAGCTGTTCGACATGGCGGCACTGCTTGTGGCTTCCCTGACGCTTCTGCACGCCCTCGAAACGCGTGTGGAACGGACATGGTTCGTGGCGGTCTCCGGGTTTCTCCTGGCCTCAGCGCCGTATGCGGCCAAGAACGTGCTCCTGGGAAACACCGAGTGGTTGGCGGTCACGCTGTTCATGCTGTTCGTCTGGCACCTGGTCCGAGGCCGAGATGTCACCGCCGTCATGCTGCTCGCACTCGTACCGTTCGTGCGACAGAACCTGCTGTTGGTCTCGCTCATCCTGGTTGGGGTGATCGCGTTCACCACGCGGCGCTGGTGGCTGATCGCGCCCCACACCGTGGTTCTGGGGTTGCCGATCTACCACAACCTCTACTACGCGGGCGAGCTCAGGTTTCTGGTGACGAATCTGGGCTCGACGGCGAAGCCGGCGGCAGGCCCCGCGGACGGCCTGGTCGCGATCGCCTCCGTCCTGGGATCGAAGGTTCTCCTGTATCTTGGCTACCATGCCAACGAAGAGCCGCTGACGCTGGCGATCGCGATGGTCTTTGCGCCGTTCGGGAGTGCGCTCGCAGCCTGGCTGATCGTGCGGACGCCGGGGTGGCGCCGATGGCTCCTCGTGGCCGTCGCGGTCACGGCCATCGTGCCGACGATGATTCTGGGGGGTGCGTACTACCCCCGGTTCGTCTACGTCAACCTCACCGTCATCCTGTTGACAGGGCTGGCGTTCGGCGACCGAACAACGGCTCAGCTCAGGCGGACACCTACGGCATCTGCTTCCCGGAGTACTCCAGCATCTGGGCGGTGAAGTCCAGTGGGTAGGAGATGCGCACGTCGGTGATGGCGCCGGCGGCGTCAACGACCGACTCCAGGCGTGGCTGCACGAAGCCGGTGTACGACGGCAGGCCAACCGACTCCACGCGCTCGACCACTTCGTCCCGCAGAGCGGCATCGAAGTGGATGCCATAGGACTCGAACAGCGTCCGCGCGGCCTCGTAGTCGCCTTCAGACTTGATCCGCTGAACCTCCGCCAGTAGTGTCCCGACACCGGCCCGAAACGCTCGCCAGTCTTCCATCACGTAGAACGTCTTCCCGTCGCGGGTGCGCGGCACGATCGCGCTGGTCTTGTCCATCAGCCAGCGAACGATCATCTGGCGATTCCGCATGTGGTCTTCTTCGATTTGGGTGCCCTCGCGGATACGACGCAGCTGGAGCAGCGCGTTCCGGGTATAGCCCTCGTACTCCGCGCGAACAATCTCTTCTTGCGCGTCAGCCGGCAACACACCCAGCTCGACCAGCTTGGGGTCCGGGAGGAAATACAACCCGACCAGGTCGGCCCGCGCCTCCTCCAGCGCGGAGTACTGCTCCTTCAAATCCGGCTGGGACGAACCACCGAACCGCTCGGCCAGCTTCCCGGACGCATGGCCAATCACCTCGTGCATGTTCGTCGTCATCTCGCCGGCCAGCCCGCCCCACCGGCGTGATCGTTCCGCTTCTTGCGGGGTCCACGCGAACTCCTGGCGATAATTCGCGGGGCTGGATTGATCGTACGCCTCGTTCACATTGGACAGCGACACAGACTTGCTCCCGTACTGCTCACGCACCGCTTGGCTGTTCGGCAGGTTGATGCCAATCGGGGTGATCGGTCCGGAGTCACCGGTCTCGATCACCACGTCGATGGCATTGGCCGTGATACCGGTCACGCTGTCTTTGCGGTACTTCGGGTCCCACGGCATCCTGTCCTCGAACCACTGCGCATTGGCGGCCAGCGCCTTGATCGCGCCGGTCTTCTCCGGGTTCACATAGAACACCAGCGCCTCCCACGCGCCCTTCGCACCGCGGGCGTCCATATACACCTCGGTGAACCCGTTGATGGTGTCAACGCTCGACTCCTGGTCCTCGACCCAGGCAACGTCGTAGGCACGCTGGTCCACGGGGGCGCCGGTGCGGTAGTAGGCCGCGTTCGCACGGAGCGCCTTCGCCATCGGCTCACTCGCGAACGGCACCGCCGCCTCGAGGTGCTGAACAATCGCGGTGATCTGCTCGCTGTACTTACCCCCGACCTTGTACACCTCCTCGACCAGCCCGCCATCCACGTTGACCAGCCTGGACGTCAACGGGTATTGCTCCTCGAACCGGTCGAGATCGGCTATCGAGACGCCCTTGTAGAGATTGTTTGCGCTCGAAAGGAGGAGGTCGTCGCCCGGCCCTGGGGCTTTGTTGGTCACAATCGGGTCGACCGCGGCGTCGAAGAACAGGGGCTCCATGCGCGCCACCATCTCCGCCACCGTCTCTCCAGCGTGCGTCGGGAACGTCGCCCCGGCTTGCGCCGCGACGGCCGCCGCGGTGGCGAACGCAGCCGGGGTCGTTTTCATGACGAACTTGCGGGCCGTCAGGTTGTTGAACGGTCCGGTGTTCAACCAGAACAGCTTGGTGTACTGCTGGATGGCGTCAAGTGTGCCGGGGTCGATGCCGGCCGGATGCGTGATGATCTCCTCGAGCACCTCGCGCATCTCGAGATTGTGCTCGTAGCGCTGGTCATAGTAGATATCGCGGCCGGCCAACGCGGCGTGATAGAGATGCCAGATCAGCGTCTTCTCCCGCAGCGACAACGACTCGAAGCCGTCGGCGTAGAGCTGCACAATGGCGGCGTCGTCGACCCGTTCCAGCAAATAGGGGCGCTCGCCGGACTCCTGTGCCGCCGTCGCAACCGGGCCCCCACCGGACAGTGCCACACCGACCACCGTTGCCAGCATCACCGCTCCTCGTTGTCGCATCGATCCTCCCCGCAAGCCGTCGCGGACGCTCCGTCAATCTTTGCTAAGCTTAACCCGACCCGCTCGCAGCCCGTGGTGGAACCCCACGTGGCACGGAAACGGGCAGCTCGGCCTGCTCCAGCCAAGGGAGACCCGTCATGACGCGCCCTCATTTCCTACCCGCTGCGTTTGTGGCGACGGCGACATTGCTCGCGCCGCATCTGGCCCCAGCGCAGCAGCAGGCGCTCACCATTGACCAGATCTACGCGCCGGAGGCTCGGGTCGACTTCTCCGGACGTGTACCCACCGGGCTCCACTGGCTCACCGACACGCATTATCTCGTCAGAGAACGCGACCGCGTGAGCGGTCGGACGGAGTTGCTGCGTGTCGAAGCCGACACCGGCGCCGAGGAACCGTACCTGGACCTCGACGAGTTTGAGCGCCAACTGGCCGACACCCCTGGCATGAGCCGCGACGCAGCACGTGGGGCAGCGCGCTCCGGAGGATTGGTATGGGCCCCCGACCACGGGGCGTTGGTCGTGGATATTTCAAACGACCTGTACTACTACGGCGGGACGGGGTCAGACGGTTGGCGCGTTCGGCGCCTGACCCGGGATCTCTCCCGGGAACGAATGCCGACATTCAGCCCCGATGGCGCCATGGTCGCCTTCGTGCGCGATCACGACCTCGTGGTGGTCGATGTGGCACAGCGCCGTGAATGGGCGCTCACGCGTGGCGGCACCGCCGACCTGCTCAACGGCGAACTAGACTGGGTCTATCAAGAGGAGATCTACGGACGAGGCGACTTCAAGGGGTTCTGGTGGAGTCCGGACTCGACGCGACTGACCTACCTGCAGACCGACGAAAGCCCGGTTCAGGAGTACACGGTGGTCGACCATTTGCCGTATCGGCTTGGTCTGGAAGTCACGGACTATCCGAAGGCAGGTGATGCGAACCCGCTCGTGCGGCTGGGGGTCGTGCCGGCGGTCGGTGGCGACACCACCTGGATCGATCTGGATCACTACACACCAGCCGACATGCTGGTGGTGTCCGTCGGGTGGTCTCCGGACGGGACCAACGTGGTGTTTCAGGTGCAGAACCGGGAGCAGACCTGGCTCGACCTCAACCTGGGCGACCCTGAGCACGCGACGACCACCCGACTCCTTCAGGAAACGACCTCGGCGTGGGTGGATGTGCACGGCGTCCCGACCTGGCTCGAAGACGGCACGTTCCTCTGGCTGAGTGAACGAACGGGCTGGAAGCATCTGTACCACTACGAGGCGGATGGCACGCTGATCACCCAGGTGACCGCCGGTGAGTGGGAGCTACGCACGCTGCACGGCGTGAACAAAGACGACGCAAGCACCCCTGTCTATTTTTCAGGAACCGAGCGTAGCCCGATTGGGAGTGATGTCTATCGGGTGAACCTGGACGGAAGTGCCCTGACCCGGCTGTCGGCGTCACCGGGCACGCACCGCGCCAGCTTCAGCCCAGGGTTCGCGCGCTATCTCGATACCTGGAGCGACATCGACACCCCGCCCCAGGTTCGGGTGCACGCGGCGGACGGGACCGAGACGCGGGTCGTCGACGAGAACCCGGTCGAGGCGCTGAACGACTACTGGCTGGCGGTTCCCGAGTTCCTGCAGGTCACCGCTCGCGACGGCTTTGTGATGGAAGCCATGATGATCAAACCGCCGGACTTCGAGCCGTCACGACGGTATCCGGTGTTCCAGCACACCTACGGCGGCCCCCATGCGCAGCAGGTGCAGAACGCCTGGGGCGGCGGGAGCCTGATGTTCTACCAACTGCTCGCACAGCACGGCATCATTGTGTGGGTCATGGACAACCGCACGGCAAGCGGAAAGGGCGCGGTGTCGACCTGGCCGGTCTACCAGCGCTTCGGCGAACTGGAACTGCGGGACATCGAGGACGGGGTCACCTGGCTGAAGCAGCAACCCTACGTCGACGGGTCACGGATCGGCATTGAGGGATGGAGCTACGGCGGGTTCATGGCGAGCTACGCGCTCACGCACAGTGAGAGTTTCGTCATGGGCATCGCTGGTGGAACCGTCAGCGACTGGCGCGACTACGACACCATCTACACCGAGCGCTTCATGCGGACGCCCCAGAACAACCCGGAGGGCTATCGCCAGAGTTCGCCGCGCTTCAACGCCGCCGACCTGCACGGCGCGCTGCTCCTGCTGCACGGCACGATGGATGACAATGTCCACCTGCAGAGCACACTGCAGTTCACCTACGCATTACAGAAGGCCGGGAAGCGGTTCGAATTGATGCTGTACCCCAAGTCCCGCCACGGCGTGACGGACCCGGACCTGAACACCCATCTGCGCCACGGCATGCTCGACTTCATTCTCGAGCATCTGCGACCGGGCGCAGACGCACCAACCGGACCCACCGGACAGTAGCAGCCCGTGCCAGCCGCGTCAGGGTCCTTCGGACTCAGCGGTCCAGCTGGTGACCCCCGTCGTCAGTGACAGCGCGATCGCGGTCCAGCCGGTATGCGCACCAAGGATGAGCGCGACGCCGCCGCCAAGTTCGACCGCGCCCAGCACCACCGCGACCAGATGCGGCAGCTTGAAACCGAGCGAGGCGAGCAGCGTCGTGGTCTCTTGCAGGCCACCGAGTTGCGGTGAGAATCTCGCGACGCCGTGAGCCAGGAATACGGCGCCCACGACGAGCCGGAGGAGCGTCGGACCAAATCCACTCATAGCGGTACGGTACGGGCCACGGGCGACTCAGCCGGTGAGCGTGAGCCAGAGGGCGAGCAGCCGCTTCACGAGCGGCGTGACCCGGGTGACACTGTACTGGAACGCGGCTCGGCGGACGGCGTCGGCCTGTGTCGGGTAGGGATGGATGACGTTCGCGAGTGTGCCAAGCCCGAGACCTCCCACCATGGCCAGAGTGATCTCGCTGATCATCTCGCCGGCGTGCCGGGCCACGATGGTGGCCCCGAGAATTTCGTCGCTGCCGGTCCGCGTGTGGATCCGCACGAAGCCGTCCTCGTCACCATCGGTGATGGCCCGGTCAACGTCGTCCCAGCGCTGCGTGTAGGTGGTCACCTCCACCCCTTGTTCCACCGCCTGATGCTCGTACACGCCCACATGCGCGACTTCCGGATCCGTATACGTACACCACGGCATCGTGAGCGTGCTCAGGCGACGACGCCCTGGGAACAGCGCGTTCTGTACCGCGATGCGCGCGGCGTCCTCGGCCGCATGGGTAAACTTCCAGGCCATACAGACATCGCCCGCGGCATAGATCCGCGGGTTGGAGGTCTGCAGCGCATCATCCACGGTGACGCCCTGCGCACCGTGGTTCACCCCGGCGGCGTCGAGACCAAGCCCTTCGGTGTTCGGCGTGCGCCCCACCCCGACCAGCACCTCGTCGACCACCAGCGTCTGGGAGCCGTCCGCCGCGATGTGCACAACCTTTTCGTCACCCTGACGTTCCACCCGCTCGATCTGGCAGGCGAGACGAAGGTGGACCCCATCGCGTACTAGGGCCGCCTGGACCATAGCCGCGGCGTCGGGATCCTCCCGCCCAAGAATGTGATCCATCACCTCCAGCAGCGTGACCTCAGATCCGAGCCGACAGAATGCTTGCGCCAACTCCGCGCCGATCGGCCCGGCCCCGATGACCGCCAGGCGACGAGGCTGGGTCGTCAGGTTGAAGACCGTTTCGTTGGTGAGCGCTCCGCACTCGACTAACCCGGGGATGGGCAACCGGGCGGCGCGTGCCCCGGTGGCAATGACCGCCTTCTTGAAGCGCAACGACGTCCCGTCGACATCAAGCGTCGACTCCCCGGTAAACCGGGCCGAACCCAGAAAGACGTCGATCCCCTTCTCGTCGCGATATCGGGCCACCGAGTCATGTGGACTGATTCGCGCGCGAATGCGACGCATCCGTTCCATCACCGCGCCGAAATCCGCCTCCGCGCCTGGAGGTACCCGCCACCCGAGCGACGCGGCGTCCCGCAACTCGGCGAACACCCGCGACGAGCGGATGATGCTCTTCGATGGCACGCAGCCCACGTTGAGACAGTCCCCGCCCATGAGGTGCCGTTCCACCAACGCCACTCGAGCGCCGGCGCCCGCCGCGAACGAGGCGGCGATCAACCCGGCCGTCCCGGCGCCGACGACGACGAGGTGATACCGGTCAGCCGGAGTGGGATTCGTCCAGTCCTCGGGATGGACGTTGCTGAGCAGATCGGCGTTGAATGTCGCAGCCGGGTCGAGTTCCACGAGCCGCGCGGACGCGTCGGCTGAATCGAGTGGCGGCATGATGGTCCCCCAAGGACGTGCGGCACTCGTGTCCTGGGCGACTCAGGCACCCGAGGCCAGCGAGGCGGCCACACCCGCCGTGCTACGACTTCGGCGTGGCGTCCGGGGGTGGGGCTCCGCGGCCGGCCAGCGCCGCGGCGGGGATCGCCTCGGAGGCTCGTGGCCGCAAGATCTCGTCGATGAGAAACAGGTCGGTCAGCACGGCGCGTAGATGAATCGAGCCGTTCAGATTGTCGATCACCTGGCTGCTGATGCCCGGCTGGGCCAGCACGAGTCGCAGCGCCTTACAGGCGCGTCCCGCATCGCCGTCGATCACCTCAAAAAAGGCGTCGTAAGGCGCCACCGGCTCCAACTTGCGCGCCCGCACGAGACTCGACAGGAACGCCCCCAGGCCATCGAGCGCCGCGTCCATTTCCTTGATGCACCGGCGCAACTCGCCGCCGGTATTGGGATCGGCCCGTTGCCCCTTGGCCGCGTAGCTCAGAAACAGCTCGTAGCCACCCTCGATCGTATCGATCCGTTTCTTCAGATCCGCTGTCGCAGTGTCAGACACGCTTCCGCCTTGCTTCCAGTTGGGACGCGCTCACGAACAAGATGGCCGGCAACCGCGCCGGTCCACTCTCGTAGATGTGGTCGGTGAACCGGCCCTACTTGGACCCAACCTTCCACTTCTCCGGGTCGTGGTGCGACAGATAGTCAGACTTGCTCACCCAGCCAAAGATCATCGCCTTCGTCATCCACAGCTTGTCGGGGCGGATGGCGAAATAAATATGGGTGATGGTCAGCGTGACGAACAGCACGGCGGCGAAGCCGTGCAACGAATAAATGACACCCCAAGTACCCTCCGCGAAGAACTGGTCATTGCGCGGAACGATTGGCGTGTTGATTCGCAGCATCATCAGCAAGCCCGTGGCAGACACGAGCAAGCCAAAGAGCGAGACGGCCAGATGGTAAAGCTTGTGATCAAGCGGGTACTTGCCGTGCTTGCCGAGGCTGACCTCCTGACCAAGCTGACGCTTGGTTCGTTGGACGGCCTCACTCAAGTCTGTCGGCAGGATCCAGATAGACCAAAAATCCAAAAAGAAGGAGGCGTGCACGATGTGATACAGGATGCACAGGATCAGAATGAGGCCGGTAATCCAGTGAATATTCAGCCAGGCGAACTCGAGACCGATGATCGGCAGAAAGCCGGTCCCCAGTAGCACCAGCATCGAAGCCGCCATCACCCAGTGAAACATTCTGGCCGCCCCGGTGTGCCGAACCACTTTGTCCGGGATGCCGGCGGGGACCTCGACCGGCGGTTCGCTGCCGTGATCAACCTTGGGCTTCCACACAATCGCGTAGATCGCGTGAAAGACGATAAAGGCGATACCCGCCCAGAACGCCACAGTCAGGAGAGTCCAAGAGATCCGGATGAGAATCTCCTGGCCCCATGGGTCAGTGCCTACTTGAAACAGTTCCATTTACGCCCCCGTACCTCGGATGAGTCGCGTGATCAGGATGTGCCCAGGAACGACCCCACCCGTTTGCATGTCAATGCCTGCAGACCCGCGGCCGGCGGACGGCTCCCGCCGTCGCACCCGCAGCCGCCGCAGCCACATCTGTAGCCCCTCGCCACGCCGGATAACACACGGGCCAAGCACTGCGCTTTTCTCCGGGCTGTCCCGACGGCAGGTTCTGAACCACAGGCGGGAAGGATACCGGGGACGCCTCCAGGATACAACCCATTCTTCGCCAGGCTCCGGCGCCTGACCGACATCGCTCACCAGGCCGCGCTCACAGCGAGACGCGATTCGCTCAAGTCGGGGCGATCCATGAACAATCGCCCGAGTTGAATTTTCTGGCTCTCAAACGTATGATTCAAATGAACGTTTGAATTATTCAACCCTGGCAGGAATCGAGTCATGGCGACAGACACCAAGGCACGGATACTCGACGCTGCAGAATCGTTGTTTGCGGACCACGGGTTTCCAGCCACCTCACTACGAGATATCACGCAGGAAGCCGGCGTCAATCTGGCCGCCGTCAACTATCACTTCGGGTCCAAGGAAGCCCTGCTGATTTCAGTGCTCGAGCGGAAAATCGCGCCGGTCAACCGAACTCGTCTGGCCCAACTCGAAGCCCTCGAGACCGCGGCCGGGGCTGACCCGGTACCCACCGAGGACCTGGTGCGGGCGTTTCTGACGCCGCTGTTCGAGACGTGGGGCAAACACGGTCAGGGCTTGCCGAAGTTCATGAAGCTCGTAGGACGGATCCACGCCGAAGTCGATCAGGACGTTCGCACGAAATTCATCAAGCAATTTGACACGGTCCTCCAGCGGTTCTCAGCCGCATTCCACCGCGGTCTGCCACATCTGGACGCGATTGAGGTGCAGTGGCGGGTGTTGTTCCTGGTGGGTTCAATGGCGCACACCATGACCTGGGGAGGGTCGATCGTCACGATGGACGGCCAGGTGTGCCATGACCCGGAGGAGATCTTCGAGGCGCTCATTCAATTCTCGACAGCCGGCATGGGTGCACCGGTGTTGCAACCGGTGGCGGTGGCGAGCCGACGAGGTGCGCGATGACGCAGCTGACAAGGCTGGCCACACGGGCAACGACGACCACCTCCGCGACACTCGGGCTCAGTCTCGGTCTCGGTCTCGTCATGCTGACGGTGGGCTGTGCCACCGCGCCGCCTCCCCGGGCTCCGCCCCTGCTCGACGTGGCGGCACCGGCCATCTGGTCGGCACGCGAAGACGTCGGCGGCTCACCGGACCTGACGTGGTGGACCGATTTCGGGGTTCCAGAACTGAACGACGCGGTCCAAACTGCGCTCGAACGGAACTTCGACCTGCAAGCCGCCGCCGCCCGACTCGAACAGGCGTCGGCTGACGCGCGTATGGCCGCCGCCGACCTCCTGCCGGCCCTGCAGGTCGGACTGAACGGCTCGAAACGGAAGCAGAACTTCATCGGCTTCCCGATCCCTGGTGCCGAAGACCGGATTCTGAGCACCGTCAGTACGAACTTCGGTGTCTCGTTTGATCTGACCTGGGAGGCTGACCTGTGGGGCCGTCTCCGATCGGGCGAGCGCGCCGCCCTGGCCGACTTCCAATCACGGGCCGCCGACCTGCGGGGCGCACAGTTGTCACTGGCAGGCCAGACGGTGAAAGCCTGGTTTGCCGTGGCGGAGGCGGAACAACAGCTCCAGCTGGCCGGGGCCACCGTCGACAGCTTCAACACGTCGACGGATCAGGTCCGTCAACGATTCGAGCAGGGGCTGCGTCCGTCGCTGGACGTGCGGCTTGCGCTGTCGAGCCTGGCGAACGCACAAGCGTTGCAGGCGCAGCGTCGCCAGCAACTCGATGCGGCCGTGCGACAGATCGAGGTTCTGCTGGGACGATACGCCTCCGGCGATCTGGTTGGGTCGTCGGTGCTCCCGGACACACCGAGTGCCATTCCGGGGGGACTCCCGGCAGAGCTGGTCAGTCGCCGCCCCGACCTGGTCGCGGCGGAACGCCGGGTCGCGGCCACCGGCCAGCGCCTGCAGGTCGCGCGCGCGGAACTCTATCCACGTATCAGCTTGACCGCCGCCACCGGGACAGCCACGGGCGCGCTCGCCGATCTCGTCAACGGCGACTTCAGCATCTGGAGCCTCCTGGGCAACGTGGTTCAACCGCTGTTCCAGGGTGGACGTCTCCGGGCCGGGATCGACCGCGCGGAGGCGCGGGAGGCCGAAGAACTGGCCATCTACGCGAACACCGCGCTCCTCGCCTTCTCGGAAGTGGAAACGGCGCTGGCCGCCGAAGCGCTCCTGGCCGACCGGGAAGGCTTCCTGGAAACGTCGGCCGAGCAATCGCAAGCGGCCGAGGACATCGCGGACGACCGGTATAGGGCCGGACTCGGCGACTACATCACGGTACTGGAGTCACAGCGACTCGCCCTCCAGGCGCAGGGCGATCTGATCGCCGCGCGGCGCCTGCGTCTCGAAAACCGTGTCGATCTCTACCTGGCTCTGGGCGGCGGGTTCGGCCAGCCCGGGTCAGTTTCTGGTTCACAGCCCTGAACCGTCATCAAGCGAGTGCGATCTGATGTCACGACTTCCAACTCGAATTCTCAAAGTGCTCCTGCCGCTCGTCGTACTTGGCGTTGCCGGACTTGCGGCCTACGGGATGTTTCTCGGCCGGCCACCGGTCGAGACGCAGGCTCCGGTCATTGAACTCCCGAGCGTCCGCGTGCAGCGGGTGACCTTTGATTCGGTCACCTTGACGGTCAGGAGCCAAGGCACGGTGCAGCCGCGCACCTCGAGCCAACTCGTACCGGAAATCTCGGGTCCGGTGATCGAGGTCGCGCCATCGTTCGCCGTGGGAGGCTTTTTCGAAGCGGGCGACGTGCTGTTGAGAATCGACCCGTATGACTACCAGCAAGCGGTCATCACCGGACGGTCGCAGCTGGCCCAAGCTGAACTGCGACTCGCCCAGGAAGAAGCCGAGGCCGAGGTCGCGCGCCGGGAATGGCAAGACCTGGGTCGTGGGGACGCCAGCGCGTTGACGCTGCGACAGCCGCAGATGGCGGACGCGCGCGCGTCCGTCGCGGCAGCCGAGGCGGCGCTCGACCGGGCCGCCCGCGACCTCGAACGCGCGGACATCAAGGCGCCATACGCCGGCCGTGTGCAAAGCAAGGATGTCGACGTCGGACAGTTCGTGAACAAGGGCAACACCGTCGCCCGGATCTACGCCGTCGACTCCGCCGAGATCCGCCTCCCCCTCCCAGATGAGGAGCTGGCGTACGTCAATGTGCCGCTGTCGTATCGCGGCACGACGCGGCAGTCCAGCCCTCGGGTCACGATCTCGTCGAACTTTGCCGGGCGCGAACACACCTGGGAGGGACGGATCGTCAGAACGGAGGGCGAAATCGATCCCGTGAGTCGGATGGTGCACGTGGTGGCGGAGGTGCGCGACCCGTACGCGCCGGGCAACGACCCCTTGCGCCCGCCGCTGTCCGCCGGCATGTTCGTGGAAGCGGAGATCGCGGGCCTGACCGTCAACGACGTGGTCGTACTGCCGTGGGCGGCGCTCCGTGGACGGAACCAGGTGCTGGTCGTCGACAACGACAACCGGCTCCGATTCCGCGATGTGGAGATCCTCCGTTCGACCAGCGATGCAGTGCTGGTGCGCGCCGGTCTCGCGGAAGGGGAGGCGGTGTGTGTGTCTCCACTCGACACGGTGACCGACGGCATGGCGGTGCGGGTTGTTGACGACGACCTCCGTCTGGTCGGAAGCGTGCCGGCACCCGCCGATACCCCGCCTCCGGACGAGTCGCCGACGGCGGGCGCGGGGCTCGCCGACGCGCAGCCGGCTGACGCCGGGACGGACGCCGAACCGGCGGCCCAGGCGTTCGATGTCGACTCGACCCAGAGCCGCGACGATCAGCTCGATGCCATCCGGCGGGAGCTGGCGCGACTGAGCGGCACGACGGCGTCGGCGCCCGCCTCCGAACCGCGAGCGACAGCGGCGCCACCGGCGCCGCGCGGAGACAGGGCCACCGCGGGCCGGCCGGGCCCCGGCGGTGGTCGTGGCCGCGCCGA
>CALBET010000252.1 GCA_937888665.1 uncultured Acidobacteriota bacterium | reverse complement strand
GCGGGTGGTGGGCGCGTCGAAGTGCTCGACCCCGCGCCCCAGCGCATAGGTCAGCAGCTTTTCGGTCACGGTGGTCATGAACTGCTCGGGCGCCTTCACCAGCTCGGCGCGCAGACCGGCCGGCCCATCGAAACGCACCCCGTTCGGCAGGAGCCCGGAGGCGTCGATCGGTAAATTCGACTCGCCTCGGTCGCGCCAGCGCCCGACGGCGTCGAAGTTCTCCAGCGCAAAGCCAAGCGGGTCCATCTGCGAATGGCAACTAGCGCAGACCGGGTTCGCCCGATGCTGCTCCATCGCCTCTCGCATGGACCGAGGCCGGCCGTCTTCGGTCGTCTCGTCCAGAGAGGGCACGTTCGGCGGGGGAGGTGGCGGAGGCGACGACAACAGGTTCTCGAGAATCCATTTACCCCGAAGCACCGGCGACGTGCGCGTGCCGTACGAGGTCAGGGTCAGGATGCTCCCCTGCCCCAGCAGTCCGCGGCGACGACCGTCCTCCAGTTGCACGCGGCGGAAGTGACTGCCGTAGACGTGAGGAATCCCGTAGTGCTTGGCCAGCCGCTCGTTGACGAACGTGTGGTCGGCGGTCAGAAGATCGAGGACGCTACGGTCGTCACGCAACACGCTGTCGACGAACAGTGCCGTTTCCGTGCGGAACGCCTGACGCAGGTTCTCGTCGAAGCCGGGGAAGAAGCCGGCGTCCGGCTCCTTGGCGTCGACGTCCCGCAAGAACAGCCACTGCTCGGCGAAATTCGTGACCAGCGACGACGACCGGGGATCGGCCAGCATACGGCGGACCTGGCGGTCCAGCACGGCCGGCTCCCGCAACTCCCCGCGACTGGCCACGTCGAGCAACTCGTCGTCAGGAATACTGCTCCACAGGAAAAAAGACAGGCGCGATGCCAGTTCGAGGTCGCTGACGCGATAGATGGCATCGGCCGCGATGGTATCTGGCTCACGCTCGATACGGAACAGAAACTCAGGACTGACCAGGACCCGCTCGATCGCCCGCTGAATTCCACGTTCGAAGCCGCCTTCGACGCGGCCCTCCTCGTAAAAGGGCAGCAGTCGGCCGACGTCGTCGTCGGTGACCGGGCGGCGATACGCGCGCCGCGTCACCGTCGCCAGAATGGTCCTGGCACAGGTCGCCTGATCGGCGTCAGACGCCCCGGCGCCGGGGCCGCAGGTGAAGATCCGCCGTCGGCTGGGGGTATCGCCCGCGCCGTCGGCGCCAAACGGCCCGCTGATGATGAGACTGGCGATCGACGGCTGACGGCTGCGTGACCGGTACGCGCGCACCGACCCCTCGGCCAGCGCGGCGCTCTTGGGGAGGAACGACACTGCGAGGTCCCGCGGACCCGCTCGCAGGGGCACTCGCACCTCCACGTCGGGGTCGGCGTCGAACGTGAAGACACCGCTGGCGGTCCGTTTCGGCGGATTCAGGCCCACGGTGAACAGATGGGCTCGCGCGCCGTCGACACTGATCTCGACGTCATGCGGCTCGCGCGCCGCGCCCGTGAACTGTACGGTGATGAGGTACTCCCCATCGAGCGGCAGATGACTGCGCACCCGGGTGCCGCCGCGGGTACCGAGCGGCAGTCCCGGGACATGGCTGTCCTGAACCAGGTCACGGTCGAGCTGATACGTATCGACTATCGGCAGCATGGTTGGATCACCGACCGCCAGCCGGCTGATCTTCCGCGCCGCCGCCAGATACCGCTCCATCAACGTCGGCGACACGAACAGCAAATCCGCCAGGTTGTCGAAGCCGCTGGTCGCGTTGTCGGCCGGCAGCATGACCTCGATGTCCAGTTCTTTCGGCAGGTCGTCGAGCGCCAGGAGGTCCCGCACCGCGTTCTGGTATTCGGTGCGGCTCAGACGATGCAGCGCCGCCCGGCGACCCGGATCGGGGGCCTCGGCGGCAGCGTGATCGAGGGCGGTCTCAAGCCACCCGGCCACCGCCGCGACCGTGGCATCGTCGGGACGCGGCCGACCGATCGGAGGCATCGCGCCGACGCGCAGCTTTCGCACGACCGCTTCCCAGGCCCTGGCATGGGTACCGACATCGGAGAGATCCAACCCGTCTGCGTCCAGGACCAGACCCACGGACCGAAGCTGGCCGACGAGCGCCGACGGCGCGGCGTCGGTGCCTTGCACGACCCGCTGGTTGTGGCAGGTGACGCAATACTGGTCGAGCACCGCTCGCACCGTAGCATCGGTTGTGGGTGCTGGACGGGCCGCCTCGGAGGCCTCGACGGCCGGCTGGCCCGGCGCGGCACTCAGGGCGGCGTCGAACCCGGCCACCAACAGGAACGCCGACACAGAGAACACCCACTTGTAGTTCATCGGAACCTCTTTAATACGCCTCACCGCACGTCTTGTCAATATTTGGATGGGGCTGCGCCCCAAGCCCCCGCGGCGCTCCGCGGGGACCCGGCAAGCCCCGCTCCGCCGCCGCGAGCCGCGCCGTGCGCGGCTACCGCTGTATCCACCGCAGCCCGGTATATAGTGTTGGCACATCGCAGACTGTCGCTACATCGCAATAGGGAAGAGACCGATGCAGGATGGACATCCACACCTTCGAGGCACCCGTGGTGGCGCCCGTCGAATCCGGCGGGACGTTGACTGCCGGCTGCTCGGCACTGTCGTGTTCGGCTGGACCGCCGGTCTGGCGCTCTGCGCCTCGGCGGTGTCCGCCACGGCCCAGCCGGCCGAGCCAAACCTGATCGACGCGATCACACGGGCCGAACGCGGGTCGTCCGGCGCGGCAGTGACGCGGCTGCTCGCCGACGGCGCCGACGTCAACGTCGCCGAGCCAGACGGTACGACGGCGCTGCACTGGGCGATCCAGCGAGACGACCAGGAGGCGGCGCTGAAGCTGATTGCCGCCGGGGCGGCCGTGGACGCGGCGAACCGCTACGGGGTGACGCCCCTGGCGCTGGCCGCCATCAACGGGAGCGCCCCGATGGTCCAGGCGTTGCTGGCGGCAGGCGCCGCAGTCGACACACCGAGCCCCGGCGGCGACACGCCGTTGATGCTGGCCGCCCGGACCGGCCGGGTCGATGTGCTCCGCCTGCTGCTAGACGGCGGCGCGTGGGTTGGCTCGACCGACGACTGGAAGGGACAGACGGCGCTGATGTGGGCCGCGGCCGAGGGCCACGCCGACGCGGTTGCCACGCTCGTGGCCGCCGGCGCGGAGGTGGACGCCCGATCGTGGGGTGAGCTGACACCGCTGCTGTTCGCGGTGCGGGAGGGGCACGTCGACGCGGTCCGCGCCCTCCTGGCCGCTGGCGCTGACATCAACGCGCCTGCCAACGACGAAACGACCCCGCTCGGCATGGCGGTCATCAACGCCCACTACGAACTGGCCGGGATGCTGCTGGACGCGGGCGCCGATCCGAATCGGAGCGACCCACGCGGCTCGGTGCTGCATGCGCTGGCCTGGATACGCCGGCCGGGATCGGGGCAGCCCCCCATCCCGACTGGGACGCTCGACAGTCTCGATCTGGCCCGAGCGCTGCTCGAGGCCGGCGCGGACCCCAACTGGCAGGTTGAATGGAAAGAGATTCGGTTCCAGGTCGACCTCGGGATCGTCAAACCACCTCCAGGCATTTCAACCGGACGGGACTTCCTGAGCTTTGTCGGCGCTACGCCGTTCTACCTCGCGGCCAAGCATGCCGATGTCGAGCTGATGCAGCTGCTGGTCGACCATGGCGCGAATCCTGTGACTCCGACCGGTCAACAGGTCACGCCGTTGATGGCGGCGGCCGGCGTCGGGTTCTGGGACGGTGAGAGCCCAGGCCCGCTCAACGGCACGCCGGAAGCGGTGAGGCTGGAGGCTGTGCGACTGGCGGTGGCACTGGGCAACGACATCCATGCGACCACCGACTTCGGCGAGACACGGCTCGAGGGCGACGGCCAGACCCTGCTACTGCGGCACCCGCCGAATCTTGGGACGTTTGATGCCCAGCGTGATCGTGGGGACATGCGTTGGAACGGTAGCACCGCGTTGCACGGCGCCGCCATGACGGGGTCGAACCTGATCGTGCAGTACCTGCTGGATCAGGGCGCCGACATCAACACCCGGAACGCGCTGGGCTGGACACCGTTGATGGTGGCCGAGGGGGTGTTCGTGGCCAACACCGAAAAGGCGTGGCCGGCGACGGTCGCCCTGCTGCGCGAGTTGGGCGCAGCCCCGTCTGAGTAATCGCTAGAAGGAGTTCACATGCGAAGGACCTACGGACTTGTTGTCGCCGTTGCGCTGGCCGCCACCTGGGTGGGCGTGACCCGGGACCAAACGGTCGCCGCGCAGGAAGACACCGGTGTCATCACCGGCACGGTCACCAGTGGCGACGGCGCCGAAGCCGGGGTGTGGGTGATTGCCGAGACCGATGACCTGGAGACCGTGTTCCGGAAGATTGTCGTGACCGACGATGACGGCAAGTTCTTGATGCCGGAGATGCCGGAGGCCGGCTACGACATCTGGGTGCGGGGCTACGGCCTGCTCGACTCGTCGCCCGTCACGGCTCGGCCCGGGGCGGAGTTGCAGCTAGCCGCCACCGTCGCCCCAACCCCCCAGGAAGCGGCGCAGGTGTATCCGTCGAACTACTGGCTCGCTCTGATCGACCTGCCGGCCGCCCACGAATTCCCCGGCACCGGGGAGGACGGCAACGGCATCAACGAGCGCCTGCAGAACCAGAGCGAGTGGATCAACGTACTGAAAGGGTGCCAGCGGTGCCATCAGGTCGGCAGCAAGCGCACGCGGGTGGTGCCGGATCTCGACCAGTTCGATTCAACCATCGCGGCCTGGGAGGACCGGACGCGACGCGGTCAGCGCGGGTCGCTGATGAGCAGCTTCATCACGCAGTTCGGAAGGAAGCGCGGTCTGGAGATGGTGGCGGACTGGAGTGACCGGATCGCGGCGGGCGCCGTTCCCCCAGCGCCCCCTCGGCCGTCGGGCATCGAGCGCAACGTCGTGCTGACCATGTGGAACTGGGGCAACAACGTCGCCTTCGTCCACGACGAGGTGGCCACCGACAAGCGGAACCCGAGGGTGAACGCGAACGGCCCCATCTACGGGGTCGACATCGGGAACGATTTCCTGCTGATTACCGATACCAACCGGCACCAGTCCACCATGCTCAAGATTCCGCTGCGAGCGGAGCGGTCGACGGTGCCGCCCATGTTCACGACGGAAGGGTTTGCGCCCTGGCGCGACTTTGGCGAAGAAGCGGTCTGGAACGACCCGGCGAATCCACACAATCCGATGCTCGACGCCACGGGACGGGTCTGGCTGACGACCCAAGTGCAGGCCGCGAACAACCCAGAGTGGTGCAAGGAAGGGTCTGACAACGCCTACGCCAAGTACTTCCCGATCCCTCGGGCGGGGCGACACACGGGCTACTTCGATCCGAAGGCGCAGAAGTTCGTGCTGATTCACACCTGCTTCGGCACGCATCATCTGCAGTTCGCCGAAGACGACAACGACACGCTCTATTTCAGCGGCGGTGGTCAGGTGGTTGGCTGGCTCCACACGAAGATGTACGACCAGACCGGTGACGAGCGAGCATCCCAGGGCTGGTGCCCGACGGTGCTCGATACGAACGGGGACGGCGCGATCACCAAACCGTGGAACGAGCCGGCTGCGCGTCGTGATGAGGAGAGCGAATTCGACCCCACGCGGGACACCCGTATCAACGCGGGCGCCTACGGGGTCATCACCAACCCGGTGGACGGCGCCGTCTGGCTCGTATCGGACGATTATCCCGGGAAACTCGTGCGGCTGGATCCGGGTGACAACCCGCCAGAGACCTGTCTCAGTGAACTCTACACGGTGCCGGCGGAACACGGCTATCGCACGCGCGGGCTCGACGTCGACCGCAACGGCATTCTGTGGGCGGCCCTGGCTGGCAGCAGCCACTTCGCTAGCTTCGATCGTTCGAAGTGCACGGTCTTCAAGGGCGCAGCGGTGCGCGACGGCCGGCAGTGCGACGAGGGCTGGGAATTCTACAAAGCGCCCGGGCCCAATTTCAAAGGCACCGACATCGGCACCGACTTCCACTATTACAACTGGGTCGACCAGTTCAATACGCTCGGGCTGGGCGAGAACGTGCCGATCACCAACGGGTCGAGCTCAGATTCGCTGCTGGCGTTGATGCCGGATACGAAAGAGTGGGTGGTCATGCGGGTCCCCTACCCGCAGGGGTTCCACAGCCGCGGCGTTGACGGACGCATCGACGACCCCAACGGCGGCTGGAAGGGACGCGGCATTTACGCGACCTACGGGGCCGATGCGGCGTGGCACGTCGAGGGTGGGCCGGTCGAGCCGGGGAATCTGGTGAAGTTCCAGATTCGGCCACATCCGTTGGCGAACTGAGCCAAACGGATCCGAGCGGGGGCGCCCTTGCGAGTTGGGTGACGGCGTGCCCCTCGGTCCGCGAACCGGTCAACGAGCCTGGCTCTACGCGCCTTGGCCCCACGACACGTCGCGCGGGCTAACTGGGTGCCCGTTCCCGTCATCCGGGGAAAAGCCGGCAGCTGGCTGGCCCGTGATGCCGAGGTGAAACTCCGCGCCCGCCCGCTGGCTCACCGGCGGCCTGGACCAGCACGGGGCTCGTCTCCGACGGTTCGCGGACCGAGGGGCACGCCCCCGTCGCCCAACTCAGCTCGATCTCCCGATGCCGGTCGACGACGTCGGGCGCTGATAGAATCAAGACTCACGAAGGGAGACCAACACAATGTCGAATCATTCCGCACGGCGCGGATTCACGATCATCACGGGCGGCCTAGTCGTTGTTGCCACCGCCCTCATGACGACCGTCGGCGCCCGAACCACCTGGGCGCAAGAAGCCGGGCCGGAAGGCGTCCGCAACTACACCCGCGTCGACGCCACGGTGGCCTGCGCCGGAGCAACACCGCCGGAGGCGATGGCGGCCCTGAAGCAGGGCGGATTCGTGTCGGTCATCAACTTCCGCACGGTGGAGGAAAACGGCGCGACGGTCGAGGCCAGCAAGGCGGCGGCGAAGGCGGCGGGGCTGAAATATTTCCACATGCCGTTCCGCACACCGACAGCGGAGATCGCGGAGAACTTCCTGGAGGTGGTGGGGGACACCGCCAATCAGCCGGTCTATATCCACTGCGGCTCCGCGAACCGTGTCGGGGCCATGTGGTACATCAAGCGCGTGAAGCAAGATGGCTGGGACACCCCTCGCGCCATGGCTGAGGCCGAGGCGATCGGACTGACGAGTCCGGCACTGAAGGCGTTCGCCACCGGCTACATCACGCGGTAGAACCCGACACCGGCGGCACCGCCATTCAACCCGCGTCTTCGTGTCGGGCAGGTGGCGCCAGACGTGACAGGCCAGATCACGATCGTCGCTTCGCTATTTCGCTAGCGCCCCTGAACGACGCGTCCTCTCGTGCACCTTCGACCGGGCGCTGTCGTCTAAGGGGGAGAAGGCCGACGCCGACATGCACACCCTCTCCCTCAGACGTGCGATTCACGCGCTGTTCCGCAGCCCGTTCGTCACCATCATCGCCATCGCGTCGCTCGCGCTGGGTATCGGCGCGAACGCGGCGATCTTTTCGCTCTTCGAACAGTTCCTCCTCAGACCACTCCCGGTCCCGGAGCCGGCGCGGCTCGACCTGGCAGCGCCGGGACCGAAACCGGGTTCACAATCGTGCAACGACGCTGGCGGTTGTGAAGGGGTATTCAGCTACCTGATGTTCCGCGATCTGCAGCGCGAGCAGACGCCGTTCATCGATATCGCGGCGCACCGGTCGTTCGGCGCGAACCTGTCATACCGCGGCGAGACGGTGTCCGGACGCGGGATGCTCGTCTCCGGCAGCTACTTCCCCGTGCTGGGCGGACGTGCGGCGAGGTCCTTGCTGTTCGAGCTGCAAGACAACGACCCGATGGTGCTGTTCGGGTCCGCCGTGGCGCTCACGGTTGTCGCGCTGGGCGCTGGCGCCGTTCCCGCGTGGCGAGCCTCCCGTATCGAACCGATGATCGCCCTGCGCCACGAGTAGTTTTTCTCTACCACGCCCTCCCCGTCTCTGTGTGCGCTGAACACCCGATCTATCGTTGACTCGCTGCCCCCAGCCGCCGATCATCTGAGCCGTGCCCGCCCCGTGCTTCCGTCTGACCACGTTGCTGCTTGTTGTCCAGTTCCTGAACGCCGCAGCGCCGGCGATCGCCGCGCAATCGCCCACGCCGTCAACCGGCCCGGTCTTCACCGAAGAGCAAGCGACCGCCGGTCGGCTCGAATTCGAACGGACGTGCGCGCCCTGCCACGCGCCGGACGATGGTGGAGAGCGGAGAGCACCAGCCCTGAGTGGTCCGAGCTTCCGTGACAAGTGGGGAGACCGGCGGGTGCGCGAGCTGTTCGTACGGATGCGTGACGGGATGCCCCCGACCGGGGTGCGTCCACAAGGCGACGGCTACGCCAACATTCTGGCGTTTCTGCTGCGGGAAAATGGGCAAACCGCCGGAGCGCGGCCGCTCGACCCACTCAGTTACGACCGACTGGCCCTGGCGAGTTCCGGCCGCCGACGGTGAATCCCCAAAGAGCCCTTCAGTCGGGCAGGGCGAACGACGTCAGGTTGGTGCCGGACGGGATCAGCACGTGCTGCTTGCCGTCGAGCATGTGCGTGATGGCGGCGGTACCCCAGATGGACCATCCCGTCGAGTAGTGCCACAGGTTGTCGCCGGTCTCGGCGTCGAACGCCATGAAGTTGCCTTCGTTGTCGCCGGTGAACACCAGCCCGGAGGCCGTCGACATGGTGCCGGCCATCGACGGCGTCGGGTACCGGAACTCCCAGCGACGCGCACCCGTGGTGACGTCGATGGCGCGCAAGGCCCCGTAGGCCTGGTCTCGATCGACCCACACCGTGCCCCCGGACGAGCTGCGGCCGAGCTCGAACTCCGGCTTCTGCGGAATGAACGTGGCGCAGGT
This sequence comes from uncultured Acidobacteriota bacterium, assembly GCA_937888665.1. GTDB lineage: Bacteria > Acidobacteriota > Vicinamibacteria > Vicinamibacterales > UBA8438 > UBA8438. Next base: position 11,653 of record CALBET010000252.1, on the reverse strand, counting down.
CTCGCGCGCGCTGACGAAGAACAGCCCGCGGACCGGATCGAATGACGGCGGCATGAAATTCGTCCCGCCCCAGTAGTCTGGCAGACATCCCTTGCTTCCGTCATTGAGCACGATGGGACGCCCGTTGTCGTCGAGTTCCCGCGCCCAGGTCGTGTCGGTGAACGGCTTCCCGAGCAGCAGCTCGCCCGTCATCCGGTCGAGCACATAGAAGAATCCGTTCCGGTTGGCCACCATCACGACCTTCCGCGGGCGACCCTCCCACATGATGTCGGCCTGCACCGGCACGTGGTTGGAGTCCCAGTCGTTCAGATCGTGCGGCGTGAACTGGTAGTGCCACTGGATGATGCCGGTATCGGCATTGAGGGCGACGATGGAGGCGGTATACAGGTTGTCGCCCAGGCGATCGTCACCGTAGTAGTCCGGGTTCGGGTTGCCGGTGCCCCAGTAGAGCAGGTTGAGCTCCGGGTCGTAGCTGCCGGTGGCCCACGTCCCGCCGCCGCCCCGCTCTCGCACTCCGGTGAACGGCCAGGTATCGCCGCCCGGTTCGTCCGGTCCCGGAATGGTGTAGAACCGCCAATCGCGCTCGCCGGTCTCCGGGTCGTAGGCGTCGACAAAGCCCTTGGTCGCATACTCGCCGCCCGAAATCCCGACGATGACCTTCCCGTTCACCACCAGCGGCGCCACCGTCGCGGCGTAGCCGACGCGGTAGTCGGCCAGCTCCACGTCCCACAGGATGTCCCCGCTGCTGCGGTCGAACGACAACAGATGCGCGTCCAGCGTCACCATGAACAGCTGGTTGCCGAGCATGCCGAATCCGCGGTTCACTGGAGCGCTGCTCCCGTAGGTGAGGTCTTCCGGGAGGTCACGGCGGTATTCCCAGAACTTGTGCCCGGTGCGGGCATCGAGCGCCCACGCATAGTTGTTCGGGCCAGTCACATACAGCACGCCGTCCCACACCAGCGGCGTGGTCTCGAACCCGCGTCCCCGGGCCATCGTCCCCGATTGAAAGGTCCACTGCGGCGTGAGGCTCCCCACGTTCTCCGGCGTGATTTGGGTCAGCGGACTATGTCGCCGGCCGCTGTAGTCTCCCGAAAAAGTGGGCCAGCGGGATGGGTCCGAGAAGCCTTCGAGCAGCTGCGCCTGGGTGGGGCCTGGTTCCTGGGCGCCGAGTTCAGCCGTTCCAGCCAGGGCCACGAACACCGTCATCGCCACAAGTCTCGTCACGCGCATGCTTGATTCGCCTCTTTTTTGGCGGGCCCGAAGACCCGTGCTACGAATACGGGGCGGAGCGGGCCTGCCTGCCGTAGCCTCGGCGAAAGCGGGACGGCCCTTCGTGGCGGTCATGGGTTGTTTGTGGCCTCACCAACCGACGCGAGAAACCGCAGCAGATTGTCCAGGTCGCCGTCGCTCAGCCGGTCGACGGGGAACGACGGCATCAGCGATTGCGCCTCGTCCCGCACGTCGCTCAGGTCGGTCTTGAGATATCCCTGCAGCCGCCCGCCGGTATCGAAGAGTTGGATCGAAAACGCGTCTTCGGCCTTCTTGACCCCGCGAATGCGCTGCCCGTCGGCGGTCACCACCGTCACCGTCCGATAGCCAACCCGCATGGCGGCGCTCGGATCCCGAATGGCCGCGATCATCCCGGCCCGCGACCGGCTCAGCGTGATGCGCGACAGGTCCGGACCCAACCGTCCGCCGCTTCGTCCAGCCCGATGACACCCGGCACAGTTCGCGCTGAACACCTGACGCCCCTGCTCCGCGTCCCCGGTCGCGAACTCGACCGGCGACACCGTGCCGAGGCTCTTGAGGTAGCTGACGATGGCCCAGAGTTCATCATCGGGCGCGGTGCTCGACGGCATGATGCTGCCGGCGATGCCCCGCCGAATGGTCTGGAACACGCGGCCGTCACTGCGGCCGGCGGCCCACAACACGGTCAGGTCAGGACCGCTGATGCCTTTCGCGTCGGCGCCGTGGCACTCGGCGCAGCGGGTTTCAAACAGCGCCCGGCCGGCCCGCGCCGCCGCCGCATTCCCCTCGTGGGGATTCGCGAGGCTGTCCTGGGCTGCCGCCGCGCCGGTCGAGAGAAGCAGCGCCACCGCAATCGGCAACAGGCCCAACCCGTGAGCCAGTAATCTCGTCACTATCGCTCGGTTGTTGACACTCACGGTAGCGGCTCGCGGATGACCCCATCACGCTTGTTCAGCAGGAACAGCCGCCCGTCTGGTCCGGTCCCCATGCGCAGGTCGATGCGGGTGACCGGCTCGCGGCCCTGTTCGCGATTCTTGTCGCGCACGAGCTGGCCCAGCGACTTCGCGTCGCCACCGTCACTGCCGGCGCCGAGCACGAACAGCACCCGTCGCAGCGCGTCCTGTCCTCCGGACGGTACGGGATCAAGTGGAATGTGAAACACCTCGCCGCTGGGGTTGTCGCCCAGCAGGATCCGGTCACGCAACGCGGGAATCGCCTTGTCACGGTACACGATCAGCCCCGTCGCGGCTGAACCACCCAGCAAGACCGGGTCTGGGTGCCCCCACTCGACGACAGGATAGGTCAGACCCAGTTCACCACGGGGGTCCACCAGGCTGACCTCACGTCCATTGAGGAACCGGAGCAGACCGTACATATCGCTGACGAACAGCCGGCGGGTGCCCGGCTCGTCGATTAACAACATCGGCCGAGCCGGTTCACCGCGCTGGTCCGGCAACACCTCGAACTCACGGATGTTCACCGTGATGGCGCCGTCGGTGACCGGAATTGGATCGGAAAACGGATCGGTGTTCGATTGGGCGAGTCCGGCAGGTGCCGACAGTACGGCTACCAGCGCGACGAAGATTATCTGCTTGCGCATGCGGCATCTCGGAGACGGTATCCGCGTACCATGGCGCAGCCGGCACCGTAATGACAAGGGCCTTCCCGCCTTCGCCGAGGCTACGGCGAGCAGGCAGGCCCGTCTGAAAGACGTAAGACATGGGACCACTCGCAGGCGTCAAAATCGTGGAACTCGCGGGCATCGGCCCCTGTCCAATGGCGGCCATGTTGCTGGCCGAGCTCGGCGCCGACGTGCTGAAGATCGATCGGCTGTCGCCATCCGGGCTCGGCATCGCCATGCCGGACGAGCACGCGCTGCTGAACAGGAGCCGGCGCTCGATCGCGGTCAATCTCAAACACGCGGAGGGCGTGGCCCTGGTGCTGCGTCTGTGCGGGCAGGCGGACGCGCTGATTGAAGGGTTCAGACCTGGCGTCACGGAGCGACTGGGTCTCGGCCCGGATCCTTGTTTCGCGCGGAACCCGCGCCTGGTCTATGGGCGTGTGACCGGCTGGGGACAGACCGGCCCACTCGCCCAGGCGGCCGGACACGACCTGAACTACATCGCGCTGACTGGCGCCTTGCACGCCACAGGACGCGAAGGACAGCCCCCTACCCCGCCCCTCAATCTGGTCGGCGACTTCGGCGGTGGCGCCCTGTATCTGGCCCTCGGTGTGGTGTCGGCGCTGTTCGAAGCGCAGCGCTCGGGCCAGGGACAAGTGGTGGACGCGGCGATGGTTGACGGGGCGGCGTCGCTGATGACCGCCGCCTACGCCCTCCTGAACGCGGGCGTGTCGCAGGACGTTCGCGGTGTGAATCTGCTCGACAGCGGCGCCCACTGCTACGACGTGTACGAGACCAGCGACGGAAAACACATTGCACTCGCTCCTATCGAACCCGGGTTCTACGCCGTCCTTCTCGACCGGCTCGGCCTGCGCGACGAGGAGCTGCCGCACTCGACCGATCGGAACGAGTGGCCGCAACTGAAAGCCAAGCTGGCCGGGTTGATCAGCACTCGCACCCGCGATGAATGGACCGCCGAGCTCGAAGGCTCGGACGCCTGCTTCGCGCCGGTCTTGAGCCTGACGGAGGCTCCGCACCACGCCCACAACCGGGACAGAGCCACCTTCGTCGAAGGCAGCGGGGGGTGGCAGCCGAACGCGGCGCCCCGGTTCAGCCGGACACCCAGTGCGATTCGCGGCGAACCGGCCGCGGCCGGGGCACACACTCGCGAAGGCCTGTCAGCGTGGGGGTTCGAGGACCGTGAGATCGATGCGCTGATCACCAGCGGCGTCGTCGCGCAACGTCCCAAGACGCCGTCGTAGCGAGAGAGGATGAAGCCGTGGTTTCTCGACGCGATCACTCGGCTGGGACGTAGGTGAGCCAGTGCTCGAACTCGGGGTCCTCGCCCCTCGTAGCCAGGCGCAGGCGATCGCCAAGCCGTGTCGCGATCGGCCCTGGGCAGACCTCGCCGACCGGCCGACCATCCACCGACTCAGCCGGCAACACGCCCGCAGTCGTCCCGGTGAGGAACACCTCGCGAGCCGTCGTGAGTTCGTGCGGCGCAATGTCCGACTCGTCGACCGGAATGCCCTCTGCCGCCGCAAGCTCGATGACGCTGAGTCGCGTGACCCCTTTCAGTACCCGTTTCTCCGGCGGAGTACGTAGCCGCCCGCTGGAGTCGACGAGGAACAGATTCGTCGTCGGCCCCTCGGCCAGCTGGTCGTCCTCATTCACGAAAACGACCTCGTCGAAGCCCGCTTTCAGTGCGCGCGACTTGGCCATCATGCTGGCCGCATAGTTCGCCGAGACCTTGGCCTGCGGCGACACGATGTCATCCCGTCGCTGACGCGTCTTCTTCTCGAGCCACAGCCGCACCGTGCTGGCGCGCTTCCTGGGCTGGCCTCGCAGCCGCTCGAGGATGTCTTTATTCGGGTCGTAGGCGGCGATCGCCATCGAGACTCGGTCATCGATCGGGACGACGTCCACCTCGACCGACGGGTAGTAGGCGCTCGCTTTGACGGCCCGTGCGCCCGGATTGGCGCGCACCGTCTCTACGATAGCCGCCTCGATCTCGGCCTGTCCGTACGCGATCGGCAGCCCCATCAGCTCGCACGAGTTCAGCAGTCGCGCAACGTGGACGCCGAGCCTGAAGATCCCAGGCCCGCGGGCCGTCTCGTGCACGCCCGTGTAGTCGAACACGAGGGAGCCGCGCTGGAGACTGTGCGAGAGCACGTGAACGGTTGCGTCCTGCCAGGGCACGAATGCCCCGTCCAGCCAGATCTTCCTGTCAACGACGGCCTGATTCTGCATCGGCTCGCACTGTATCAGACGTCCTCTGGTCGGAAAACCCGCGCGGGGCCTCGCACCTGGACGGATACGCTGAAGAACCATCCCCGCAATGTCCCGCTAGCAGCCCGTGGGTAGAAGTCGCGCGTCGCACCGAGACCGGCGCTGGACCGGTCGGACAAGGCGAGAGAGGGAAAATCCCGGCAGTATTTGACCGATGAACAACGCAGAGCAGCGGGATGCAGCGCCCGTCGGCCACGCCTGCCTCGCCTTGACCTCTGCCTTCCGTGCGGACATTTTCGCAACGAACTGCTCGGCGTTGGCCGGCAATCCGCTCGTGACCGGGGGCACATCCGCCTGTCACGGGGGGGGGCGGGGGTCCAAGAACGGGCGTGACGTTAACTCGGGGGCCAATCCTGACCATAATCATTGGCCCTACTCTGGAGTTTTACTCCCGATGAAAGCCTGTTGAAATGAAGAACTGTCTCATTCTGGGTGCTGGCCGAAGCGGTACAAGCATGGTCGCCGGCACCCTTGCCAAAGCCGGGTACTTCATGGGGGATCACTTCAGCGATCCCAACCCCAGCAATGCCAAAGGCTTTTTTGAAGACCACAAAGTCAACTACCTCAACGAAGATCTATTAGGTCCCGTAGTACCAGGCCGCCCCTCCCTCTTGGGACGATGGTTTTTCAAGGACCGACCCGTTTTTGGACAACGTTGGATGGCCTGTATACCACCCCAAGCCACCCTGCCCGAGCCTACAGCGGATGTGACCGCCCGCATGCAAGAACGGTTAGCCCATCAACCCTACTGCTTCAAAGATCCAAGATTCAGCTACACTCTTCCGCTATGGGAGCCCCATCTCAATGACACGGTCTATATTTGTGTGTTTCGCCATCCTGGTGAAACCGCAAACAGCATGGTCAAGGAATGCCACACCGCCCCCTACATGCAAAGCCTAAACATGGACTACAACAAAGCATTGCAAGTATGGGAGGCCATGTGCAACAGGATCCTTACCATGGCCGACCAAGGTGGCACCTGGCTCTTCCTGCACATGCAACAAGTTTTCACTCCAGAAGGCCTGGACCGTATTGCTACATTTACCGAAGCTGAAGTAGACCGATCCTTTCCTGAACCAGAACTGAAGCACAGCAAAACCGATCAACCCACTTCCCCAAATATCGAGGACACCTACCAAGAGCTTTGCCATAAGGCCCATTTCAGTAACTAGCCTACACGCTTGGATTCACCTCCAGCCAGTCGATACTTCCCGTCCTCATCATGTCCAGATAGGAGGTCTTCGTGTCGACTCTCCCCGTGGTGTGGCAGTACCGGACCTCCGCGGCCACCATCTGCTCAAGGATGGAGACGTCCTGAGTGATCGCGGCGGCGAAACGGGCTTGCTGCAGCGCAAGTAGTTCCTGCGCGGTACCAGATGACTGTGCGCCGGCGTTGCCCGTCATTGCGACGATTCCCGCCACCAGAATCAAATGTCTCATTCAGCTCGCCTTCCTCCGTCCTTGTCTGCGAAGGGTGGATTGTATGGCGTGACTGCCGGCGCCGGCGGCCGGAGGATAGCAGCCCTGCGATCATTCCACGCGCCGGAGTCGCGGCAGTGTACGTGCCCGCCGGATGGTACGATGCCCAGGTCATCACGACACCTCGTGAGCAGGAGGACGCAGATGCGAATTCCCACTGTTGTGCAGGTCGTCGGACTGTTCGTGCTGTGCGGCGCGTGGTCGGCGCAGGCCCAGGTACCAGACGCCACCATCGTGGGCCCAGTGCACGCGATGCCGCCGGGGGACCCCTCGCGGAACGCCATCTACAACGCCTCGGCGATCCCCCTGGAGGCGGCGGGATACGTCGAGGAGGAGTACTTCATCGAAGGCACGGCGAATCGGTATGCCACGTCCGAGCTGGAGACGGGTGCCATCATCGACGGCGGGCACCCCTACCGGTCGCGGTTCATTGTGCGGCGTCCGCCCACGGCGCACTTCAACGGCGTCGTCATGGTCGAGTGGCTCAACGTCACCGGTGGTCCAGACAAGGACATCGACTGGTGGCTGTCGGGGCATCATTTCGTGCGGGAAGGCTACGCCTTCATCGCCGTGTCGGCGCAGCAGGTGGGAATCGACGCCCTCAAGGAGTGGAGTCCCGGACGTTACGGCACGCTCGACGTTGCCCATGACGGCACGGTGGAGAACGACGCGCTCTCCTATGACGTGTTCTCCGCCGTCGCCAAGACGGTCCTCCGTACGGGTGACAACCCGGCGTCTGGGCAGGTCGACATACTCGGCGGGCTCCGAGCTCAGACCCTCATCGCCACCGGGCACTCCCAGTCAGCCAGCCGTCTGGCCACGTACTTCAACAACGTGCATCCGCTCGACCCGGTATTCGATGGGGGGATGGTGCACGGTGGCGGTGGGCGGCTGCGCGACGACCAGGACGTGCGGCTGTTCAAGGTCATGGCGGAAACCGACATGGGGCGGCGGGCCGCGACTCCGCAGCCCGACACCAGCTACTTCCGCCAGTGGGAAGTGGCCGGCACCGCCCACGCCGACTACGACTTCGAAATCGAATACTCCCGTATGCGGCTGCTGGCGGACGGTCAGCCACTGGATCAGGCGGTGCCGCGTAATCCCGGGTGCGCGTTGCCGACCCACAGTCGGGTGCCGTTTCGCGATGTGTTGAACGCTGCGTATGAACACCTGGTTCGCTGGGTGGAGGATGGGACCGAGCCGCCGACGGCGCCACGGCTGCGGGTGGCCCGGCTGTTGCCCGAACTCGAGCTGGCTCGCGACGGGCACGGCAACGTGCTGGGCGGCATCCGCCTGGCAGCCCACGCGGTGCCCACGGCGCGCAATACCGGCATGAACCGCCCCGCCGACGGGGGGTCTCGCTTCTGCGGGCTCTACGGATCCCACGAGCCGTTCGACGCTGCCACGTTGCGGCAGCTGTATCCGACCCACGCCGGCTACATGACGGCGGTGCGGGAGGTCGTCGGCCAGAATCTGGCGGCCGGCTACATCCTGCCCTACGCGGCGACGCGGACCATCCGAGCGGCGGAGGCGGCGACGATCGGTCGATAGCGGCGGGGGCTTGAAGGCAACGCCGCGGGCTCGCGAGGCGAGAAAGTCAAACGGTGCGTGCGCGCAGCCTCAGACGCTCGTCGCCACGCCGAGTTCGGCCGCGGCGGCGAACTCGGCCGCCGCCATCTCTGTGTTGCCGGCATGCTGGGCGACCAGGCCCGACCAGAGCCGCAGGTGGGGGTCCTCGGGATAGGTGTTCCGATAGTGGATGATGCCGCCCTCGCCCCGCGCCAGCACCGCAGACGAGCGAGCGATCGCGGCCTCGGCCTCGGCAACGGTGTCAACCGGCGCCGCCCCGGGCTCACCTGACCGCTCGCGCCCGAGGCTCGTCGCGAAGGGGACGGCGAGGTCGCCGAGGCTTCGCACGAACTGGCGCGCGGCAGATTGGTTGGCACCCGGCAGCGGATCGCGGGTGCGGCGGGGCAGCGCCGCCGTGGCCTCGAAGACACCGCGGAGGCGAGCCGCGTTCCGAGCGGGGTCGAACTGCTCGTGGGCGAAACGTCGGGCGGCGTCGCCCAGGCGCCGTCGCAACACGTGGTCTTCCGCGAGCCGCTCAATCGCACGGGGGTAATCGTCTTCGCGGTCGCACACCAGACCGGTGCGCCCGTGCTCCACGAGCCACGCTGCGCCGCTGCCGCCGATCACCACCGGCGGGATCCCCGCCCACATGGCCTCCTGGATGGCCTTCTCGCTGGTCGCGTAGGTGTCGGGGGCGAGGGGATACCCGAAGATGTCCAGCTCAGCCAACGCCGCCGGCAGATGGTCGACATGTCCGTGGAACCGCACACGCGCGCCGGCCCCGAGCGCCAGCAGGCGTCGCTCGAGTTCTGGGTGCCAGGATCCATCGCCGAAGACGTCGAAGCGCACGCCCGGTGTGCGAACCGCGGCCGAAAGCTCTGCGAAGCGCGGATGCATCTTGGTCGGCTCGACCAGGCCGAGGTAGCCGACGCGGATGCCGGTATGGGCCCGCCGCTCGAAGCCGGCGAGACGCGACATGTCGGCCAGGCGAGGAACGAACGCGACCGTTCGCCCCTGTGACTCGGCGGTCCGGACCGCCGCCGTGGCACGACTCACCGGACTCGAGATCACCATCGCATCGGCAAAGCGCCCGAGCTCCGCGAAGAGCACCTGAGGCGACGTCGTTCCGGCGATGGCGCAAGACAGGAGGACGCGCGCCGCCGGTAGTTCCTGGCCGAGCCACTTGAGAAGCCGCGGGTGGTTCCAGTAGGTAATCTCGAGCAGGTCGGCGGTCTCGACCGCGGCCCGGAGCGCGCCGCGATCGGGCTTCACGAGGAGCCGCATCCCCAGCCGCCGAGCCTGGATGAGCAGCGGAGCTGACACCGGCGCATCGAGCACCGCAAGCCCGTGCTCGGTCTGGTGTCCAGCATCGCGCCAGGCCGCGACGAGGGCGAGCAGGTGCCGTTACGGGCCGCCGCCGAGAACGCGAGGGACCACGTGGAGCACCTTCATGGCCGCCGCCCTTTGCGACGGGCAATGAAACGCCGCGCGATGGTCAGCAGTTCGCGACGGTATGCGGCGACGTCCGCCGACAGGCTGTTGCCGCGAGCGCCCTTGTGCAGTACCACCGTGTCGATCGGCAGCGCCGGGTGTGGCGATTGCTCCAGCCGCACGAACCAGTCGCTGTCAGCCCCGATCACCAACCCCTCGTCGAACGCACCGACCAGCTCGAAGGCCTCCCGCCGCACGAGCAGCGCGCCGGGAGTGAACCCGGCCACGGGTCGGCCGAGCCGAGTCCGTTGCGCCGCGGTGGCCGCGGTCCCTTCCAGTGCCTCCAGCACGACGCGACCAATGACCCCAAGCGCCTCCGGATGCTGCTCGAGCGTGTGCAGTCGCACGGCCAGGGCGTCCTGGCTCCAGCGGTCGTCGGCGTCGCAGAACGCGATCAACGGACATCTGCTGGCCAGGACCGCCTCGTTGCGCGCCGCGGCAAGCCCGCGGCCTCTCTGTTGGATGACCCGGATGCCGGGGTGACTCGCCGCAATCGCGACGCTGCCGTCCGTGGAGCCGCCGTCGATCACCAGGATCTCCTCGGGGCGGGGACACTGTCGAGCGACGCTCTGGAGCGCCGTCGCAAGGCAGGTCGCCGCGTTCAGGACCGGCACGATCACAGAGACCGGGGCGGTATCGCTCATGGGAGGGTCGTACGTCCCGCCTCGATCTCCCGCATCGTGCGCAGCAGCCTGTCGAACAGCGGGGAGGTGACGCCCTGACCGGCGAGGTGATTCAGCATGGCGAGCGACTCGGCCGGCACGGCAAACGGCGCGAGGTGGTGTCGCGCGGCTGAGTCGAGCGGCACCTGCGCGCCCCGACCCACCAGGCGCGACAGCCTCCGCGCCATGGGCGGATCGACGCAGCGCGAGAGCAACTGGACGAGGAGTGCCGCACGGTCGAAGGCGGAGTCCACGTCCGACAGCATCGCTTCGGCCGGCGCTCGGGCCTCATGGCGACTCGGTTCCGTCGCGCGGCGCGGCCCCGATGGCGTCGATCAAGACCTCGAGTTGCCCGGGCTGGCTCACCCATCCGCGCAGGTGCCGCAGGGCTCCCAGGGCGTCGGTGGGCACCCTGAACGGGACGAGGTGCTGTCGCAGTTGCGCGTCGGCAGCGAGCACCGACAGCAAACGACGCAGCTTCTCCGGACGATTGAAGACAAAGATCACAACCGGAACGGCGCAGGTGCTCATCGTTGGCGAACCAGATAGGCGAAGTCGTGATCCTGCCCGCCGGTCAGGTGCAGAAGGAAGCTCTCGCCGTAGAGCGCCACGAATCTCCGGAACGCGCCGAGCCGGTCGTCCGCGGCCGCTGTCTTTCGAGGACGATGCACGGACCAGATCCGGTTCCAGGCCGCTGGAAGCAGGCGAACCAGACCCGCCTGCTGGAGTTCATAGCCGAGCACGGACTGCTCGTAGTGGAAGCCCCGCAGATGGTGGAGTTGGGCCGCGACCCGGCGCCTGACCAGATCCTCGAAGAAGTGGGTGTGGCGGGGCGGGGAACAGATGAACATGCCTGAGTTCAGGACGACGTCGGTCTCGATCGGCAACCCGGCCAGGGCGTAGTAGTCACGAGGGGTGGTTTCGCGGCCAAGAGCCTCTTGGTAGGCGATTCGTTCCGTCGGTGTCGGCTGCGAGAACTCATCGACGACTCCGATCCCCGTGTCCAGTTCCAGTTCGGCGAAGGGAAGCGTGTCCCGATGAACAAGGATGTCCGCATCGAGCACCATGAGGCGCTCATATGCCTGAACGACGGGCTGAAACGGGATGAGTAGCTTTGTGAAGCTCACCGTGGAGGAGTGTCGCAGTTCAGGCACGCAGAGGTAGTCGTCGAACAGCAGCAGGTCATAGCCGTAGCGCTCGGCGTAGCGCTGTACCGACGGCCGGAATATCTGCTCATAGTGGCGCCGGTAGGATGCTCCGACGGCCACGGTCGCAATGGCGGCCTTCATGACGC
>CALBET010000251.1 GCA_937888665.1 uncultured Acidobacteriota bacterium | reverse complement strand
TGCCCCACTCCGCGGCCGCGGGGCGCGCATTGTCGCGCGCCCTGAGACGGGGGTGCCCCGAACCCCACGCGGCCGCTTCGTGGGGACCCCGGTTGACGATAGGCATTCAAGCGGATTGGCCCCCCCACGCGCGCACTACGGGCCTCCACTGTGCCCCACAGGCGGATTGCGGGCCTACACGGAGCGCATTGTGTCGAGAACGCCCGTTCGGGGGGTGCGGTCAAGCGTGATTCCGGACGCCGAGGCGTACGTGCCATCTTGCAGGTCGGCATCCGGGTCGAATATCGGGGATTGTGTCAACAGGGGTGGCCTAATACCGTCGTCTGGCGCAGCACGCTGGCCCCGGTTGAGATCGCCCCAGGTCCAGGGGGCCAGCGGCACGGATCGGCCGCGACATCGGCGGTCGCCACGCCTTCAGCTTCGTCCCGAACGGACTCGGCGTGGGCGCCCTCCTGCTGGCCGGTTCGGTCTGGGCGTGGCGGTAGGACCTGCGCGTCTAGCAGCCCGTGGTGGAACCCCGCGTGTCACCGAGACGGGTGATAAAGCGCCCGTCGAATGCAGCCGGGCTTTCACCACGGGCTGCTAGGTCCTGCTCCGCGGCGGGGCGACGACGGGTTGGGGGCTGGCGCGTCACCGGCACATTCCTCAAACAGAATGTTGTTCTTGCCTGTGTTCTTGACCTTGTACATCAGGCCATCGGCGCGCCGGATCGCATCGTCGGGACTCAACGTCGGGGAGGAAAACACCACCACGCCGAAGCTGAAGCCGATGGGCCAGCGGTTCAGCGCGGCAAGATCGATAAGACTGCCGTGCAGGCCGGAGAACAATTTCCGGGCACCGGCCAGATCGGTTTCCGGAAGCAGAATGGCGAACTCGTCACCGCCGAGGCGGCCGCCGAAGTCCGAGACGCGTAGTCGTTTGGTCAGGGTGGTCGCAACGGCCCTCAGAACCTCGTCGCCCGCACTGTGGCCGAGGCTGTCATTCAGGCGCTTGAAACCATCGAGGTCGAGATAGCCGAGGGCCAACGACCGGCCGCGCCGCGACGCAGGTTGAAACACCCCATTGCATGCCTTTCTGAAGGTGCGAGCGTTCATGATGCCGGTGAGCGCACCTTCTTGCGCCAGCACTGTCTGTACTTCCAGGGAGCGTCGTAAGCGATCGAGCAGAAACGCGATGATGGCGAAAAACCCCAGGCGGACGCCGGCGTTCCAGAACGGGATGATGGGATGGGTGTACTGGTGCCCCAGCGTTTCGTCAGCCGCGAACCACGTCATGGCGGACATGAGACAAACGAGGTAACCGAGGCGCTTCCCCGCGTACCACGCACCGATGCCAACGGGAATCGTATAGAAGACCGAAAAGGACAGTTCATACCCCGTCGCGAAGTCAACGGCGCCAACCATGGCGACAAGCAGGAGAATGAACAAATCGTGATGCCCAAAGACGATTGAGCCGCGAGAAGCCGACTGACACCTCTTAGCATGGCAACCAACCTGCCGCCGCCTCCTCGCGCCTCGTCGCGACCGTCCACGCGTCTTGGTGCAATTGAGCCGACTCGCTATGATGAGCCATGTCGATCGAGACGCTGCACGCGCACCGGCGGGCGATCCTTGAACTGGCCACGCGCCACGGGGCGCGCAACGTCCGCGTCTTCGGCTCGATCGCCCGGGGAGAGGATCGTCCGGACAGCGACGTCGATCTCCTTGTCGACGTGGAACCGGGACGCAGCCTGCTCGACGTGATCGCCCTCGAGCAGGACCTCGAAGCCCTCCTTGGACGACCCGTTGATGTGCAGACAGACGGCGGTCTCGGGCCGTACTTGCAACAGCGGATCCTGGCCGAAGCCGCGGCGCTATGAAGGACGACCGGGTCTACCTCCAACACATCCGAGACGCCCTGCAGGATATTGCCGATTACTGCGGCAGCAACCGCCGCGCGTTCCTCGACGAGCGGATGCGTCAGGACGCGACGCTGCGCAAGCTGGAGATCATCGGACAGGCCGTCAAGAATCTTTCTGAGGGAACCAGGTCACGCCGGCCAGAGATCCCGTGGAGACAGATCGCCGGGATGCGCGACAAGGTGATCCACGACTATTTCGGCGTGAACCTCGAGATCGTGTGGGCGGTGATTCAGAAAGATCTGCCAGCGCTCCGCCTGGCCGTCGACGCGTTGCTGGCGGACTCCTAACGGGGGGGAACTTCGCTTTTGAGGGTCCGACCCAGAAACGGTAACCACTGGGCGACCAGGCAGGACCGATTCGGGGAAGAGGGCCTCGGGACGGATTTCTCAAGGTCCATCCGCGTCGCCTGCAAGGCCCTGCCCTCAGGACTTCGTCAGCGTGAGTTGACCGTCGGTAAACGGCCCCGTGCAGGAGTTGGTGCCGGCATACGAGCCCGCAATTGACGTTGCGGTGGCGGTCGCGGTGCCGGTCACGGTGACGGTGCATGTTGGAGAGCCAGACACGCCGCCTGGCGGAACAGTCACGGTGGACGATAGGCAACATTGGACCAAACCGCTTCGCGGTAGACGCTAGCTACATCGTGCAGCCGAAGCCCAGGCGTCACCCTGGTCTTCCCGTCGGCTGCGGTTGCTGATCCCCACATACGCTTCTTGGCCAACGCCTGGAATCCCCCAGGCCCTTCGCAGAGCCTCCCATGACCTCCCTTCGTCAGCGCATGCTGGAAGACATGCAGGTGCGGCAGCTCTCGCCGTACACGCAGCGGGCGTACGTCGAGACCGTCGCTCGGTTCGCGCGCCACTTCGGCCGATCCCCGGCGGACCTGCGCCTCGCCGAGGCTGAAAATGTTTGGCGTTTCTCACTTTCTACTTGACAGGTTTGCGGAGGCCACTTGCGTGTTTTCCGTAGTCGTTCCGGCAGGCGGCCCCTGCCGCCCAGACAGCTCGGCTGCGCCACGTTCTCGCACCTGGAGACGACGACTTGAGGCCAAGGCGGTGTTCGGACGGCACGGGCCCATCCACGAGGTCAAAAAGGTGGGGGTTACCATGGCTTCATGGCACAAAACGACTCGACCCACCACTCGTTTCCCACGCGTTCGACAGTACCCGGGCTCCAGCGGCAGGCCGAGACTGCAGCGCTCGGAGACGCCATCGCGGAGCTGGCGTCACGCATCCAAGCCGCGACCTACGAGCTGCTGGTGATGATTCGCGAGTTCGACCAGCGCGAGGGCTGGGGCGCTGGCTACACGTCCTGCGCCCACTGGTTGAACTGGCGCACGGGGCTCGCTCTGGGAGCGGCGCGCGAGAAAGTGCGGGTCGCGCGAGCCCTGGGCGACTTACCGCGTCTGAGCGAGGCGATGCGCCGTGGGGCGATCTCCTTTTCGAAGGCCCGAGCCATCACCCGAGTCGCCACGCCCGACACCGAGGAGCGGCTGATCCACTTTGCCCGCTGCGCAACCGCGGCACACGTCGAACGGTTGGTGCGGGCCTGGCGCCGGGTGGACCGAATCGCAGAGGCCGAGGACGCACGCCGACGGCACGCGAGTCGGCATCTGGACACATGGGTCGACGAGGACGGGATGCTGGTGGTTCGCGGTCGGCTGTCGCCGGAGGTCGGCGCCGTCGTCCAGCGCGCGCTCGAAGCGGCGAGCGACCAGCTGTATCGCGGCTCCACGGACACGGCCGACGTGTCGGCCGGCCAGCGCCGGGCTGATGCGCTTGGGATGCTCGCAGAGAGTGCGCTGAGTTCAGACCTGGACGGCGGCACGGCCGGCGACCGCTATCAAGTGGTGGTGCATGTCGATGCCGAGGTGCTGGAAGACACCCCGGGCGCGGGGCAGTCCGCACTGGACGACGGCGTGCGCGTCTCCGCGGGAATTGCGCCAGGCAAAGCCTGGAGAGAGGGGAAGCCATGTAGCTCTT
>CALBET010000250.1 GCA_937888665.1 uncultured Acidobacteriota bacterium | reverse complement strand
GGCCGCGACGACCCCCGGGTCGCGCGACGCGCGACGAGTGGGCGGCGCGGCGGCCGTCTCCGCCAGCGGGGCGCTGCTCATCCGGTCCATCATAGTGTCCCGACCAGTCGCCGCGAGACCGCCGGCGGCGGTCGGTGCGCGCACGGCCGCCGGACGACGACGCGCGGCGCGGCCCGGCACGTCTTCTGGAGCTCGCTGCCGTTACCTCCTATAATCCTGTCCGGCCCCCCGATGCGGGCCTCAGGCGGCCACACCCCGAAAGGTTCCCCATGGCGTTCCGAAAAATCAGAATCCCCCGGCAGGTCGCGCAACTCGTGGGCCCGGTCGTGCGGCACCCCACGCTGGCCCGGCGCTATGTGGACACCGACGAGGTCAGCGGCCAGCTGCAGTTCGAAATTCTCAAACGCCACGGTTGTGTGCCTTCCTCACGCGTGCTGGAAGTCGGGTGCGGCTGCCTCCATGCCGGGAGACAGCTGATCGGGTATCTCGACGCGGACCATTACGTCGGCATCGATCCGAACGCCTGGCTCGTGCAGACCGCCCTGGGAGAGCCGCACGTGGCGCAGCTCGTCACCGAGAAACGCGCCCGGTTTCTCCACGTGGACACCTTCGACGCGAGTAGCCTGGGGGTCGCGTTCGACTATGTGTTGTCTCATTCGGTGCTGTCACACTGCGCCCATTGCCAACTCGACCAATTTCTCACGGGGGTGGAAAAGGTGCTCGCCCCCGGAGGACGGATTCTGGCCTCCATCTATCTGGCGGAAGGCAACGCCTTCGGCAGCGCGCCGGCGCCGAACCAGGAGGACTCCATGGACGAGGAGTGGCAGTATCCCGGCATCTCCCGATTCAAGCTGGCCACGGTCGAGGCCGCGGCCGGCCGACATGGGCTGCGGGCGCTCACCGTGCCTGAATACACCGCCTTCATCGTCGCGACACGCCCGCGGGAATGCCACGACTGGATGGTGTTCGAGCGACCCTGAGAACGGGTTCCAACTTCTCACCCGGCCGCCGGCGGGTGCGCATCCCGCGCCAGAAAGCTCAGATCCGCCGCGGCCACCCCCTCGCGATGCGTCCGGCGTGACACCTCGTGCATCAGTTCGTAGAGTTGCTCCATCTTGCGCACGAACCGGTCGATGTCATACGACGCGCCGGTGTCGCGTGCCGCGCGGCCCAGCCGTTCACGCGCCGGGGCGTCGTGGCGCAGCGCCAGAATGGCGTCGGCCAGCGCCGCCGCGTCCCGGCGCGGCACGATGCGCGCGTCGACATCGGGGGTCAGAATATCCAACAACCCGTCGCAGTCGGTCGCGACCAGCGGACGGCCCATCGCCAGCGCCTCGAAGACGGTCAGCGGCGTGCCTTCCCAGAGTGACGGGAACACCACGAGGTCCAGGGCCGCATAGGCCACCGACACGTCGCGCATGAACCCGACGAACGTCACCTGGTCGGCCACCCCCAGCGCGTGTGCCTGGGCTTCGAGTTCGCCCTGCAGTTCACCCTCGCCGACGATGTAGAAGCGTGCGTTCGGCTCGGCCGCGCAGACCCGTGGAATCGCGTCGATCAGATACTGGTTGCCCTTCGACGGCATCAACCGGGTGATCGTTCCCACCGCGAACGCGCCATCCGGCACACCCAGCGTTCGGCGGGCCTCCCGGACCTCGTCCGGTGATCGCACCCGCCCGAATTCGCTGACCGGGGCCCCCAGATAGACGACCCGCGTCCGGTTCGCCGGCACCCCGCGGGCCCTGATCACAAAATCCGCCGTCGAACGCGAGACCGCGATGGCCAGGTCGGTAAACGGCAACAACAGCTCGTCGGCGACCTGCTGGAACCAGGGGGTGGAGGTCAGATTGGCGTGCTCGTGGAGCACGGTCGGCGTGCGGCGCCACGCCGCGGCCAGACGTCCGAAGGTCGTAGCCCCATAGCCGTGCATATGCAGGATGTCCGCCTGTTTCTCCCTCAGCACGTGCAGCAGCGCCGTCAGCGTTCGTGGATCGAACTTGCCGCGCCCCAGATAGGTCACATCAATCCCGAACCGCTCCAGGTTGTCCTCCGACTCGTCCTGTCGCCGGAGACTGATGAGCGACACGGTGAATCGCGCGGGATCGAAACGCGGGATCATCCAGGCGAACAAGCGCTTGACCCCGTGCATGCGGGACCCGGTCCACCCGAGGTGGTCACAGATGTGGACGATGTTCAGCTTTCGCATGGCAGACGTCGGACGATGGTCAGAGCAGACCCTGTTCGCGGTACCAGACCGCGGTGCGATGAATCCCTTCTTCCAGCTCGACACTCGGGGCGAACCCCAGTTCGCGGGCCGCCCGCGACGCGTCGAACGCGCGGCTCTTGGTAAAGAACTCGACGCGACGCCGATACAGGGGCGGCTCGATCCGGAGGGGCACACAGACCACTTCGCACACCGCGCCGGCCAGCCAGACCGGCCAGACCGGAATCCGCAGGCGCGGCGGGTGAGTCCCGAGCTCAGCCGCCACCAAGGTCACCAGGTCCCGCAACGTGGTGTAGCGGCGTCCGGCCAGCAGATAGGTGCGCCCGGACGCCGCCGGCACAGTACCGCACAGACGCAACCCTTCAACGAGATCTTCGACGAAGGTCAGGTGGTAGAAGGCGTCGCCCCGACCCAGCATGACATGGCCGCGGGCCAACCGGAACAGCTTGAGGAATCTGGTATCACCGGGGCCGTAGATGCCGATGGGCCGCGCCACGACGACCTCGAGGCCGCCGGCCTCCCCCGCCGCGCGGGCCAGGCGTTCACCCTCGAGCTTCGTCTCCTGATAGACGTCGCCAGGCGCCAGCGGGGCGTCCTCGGTGGCCGGGGGACGCTCGATGTGGCCGTGCACACCGCCGGTGCTGCAGTGCACGACGCGTTGGACGCCCTTCGAACGAGCGGCCTCGAGCAGCCGACCGGTTCCCGCCGCGTTCACATCCCGGTAGGCTGAGGCCGGCTGCCCAGCCGTGCGATAGCTGGCGGCAATGTGGTAGACAACCTCAATCCCCCGGCATGCCGCCCCCAACGATGCCGGGTCGCGCAAATCACCCTGCACCGCCTCGATGCCAGCCTGGCCGAGCCCGTCCGCCGCCACCCGGCTGTCGGACCGTACGAGCGCGCGCACGACGTCGCCGGTCTTCGTGAGATGACGCGCCAACCAGCCCCCGGTGAAGCCGGTGGCCCCGGTCACCAGCACCTTCACGACGCGGTCACCGGGCCGGTCGCCTCCTGGCAGGCCTCCTCATCCGCGGGCTGGCCCACGGCACCGGCGCCGAGCAACCGGACGTAGGCGTCACGGGTGCGGGCGACATAGGAGGCTCGGCTGTATTTGTCGGCGGCAAGCGCGGCGGCGGCGGCCGCGATCCGCTCTCGTTCGCCCGGGTCATCCAGCAGCCGCCCCAACGCGGCGGCGAATGCCTCCGGCTCCGGCGGTACGAGCAGGGCCGTCTCCGGCTCGAGCACCTGCGTGTGCGTGGGCAGATCGGTCGCGACAATCGGCCGACCCGAGCGCAGATACGAGTAGATCTTCAACGGGGTGTTGGTGCCGGCGATGCGCGGCGACGCCAGCACGTCGCACGCGGCGACGAACGCGGGAATCTCGTTGGCCGGTCGCCGCCCCGTGAACACCAGCGGCGCACCGGAACGCGCGGCCGCGGCTCTGGCCCCGGCGACCTGGTCGGGGTCGCCGCCGACCACCAGCACCCGGGCCACGGGGTGGGTGAGGGCCAGGCGCCCCGCCGCGGCGAACAAGAGGTCGAGGCCTTGATAGGCTTCAAAGGTGCCGGTGTAGAGCACCAACGGCGTCGACTCACCGATGCCCCACCGCTCTCGGACGGGAATCGTCTCGGCGGCCGGCTCGACATCGCCACCCATGACGTTCTCGATCAGCATCGCCCGGCCCCCGGCGCCAATCCCCACCACGGTGTCCTGCAGCGCCGGGCAGATCGTGATGATCACCCGAGATCCGTCGATCATCAGCCGTTCCGACCGCTCGAGCACCCAGCGCAGCAGGCGCGACCGCGAGTACCCGAAGTTGGTGAGTTGCTGCGGCAGGCTCGAGTGCATGTCGTACAGATGCGGAATCCCGAGCCGCCGAGCCAGCCAGACACCCAGGGCGCCCGCCTCCTCGTGTGAGTGAATTGCCGCGTACCGCCCCGGTCGGGCGAGCTTGACGGCGGTGACGGCCAACAGCAGATCGAGCAGAATCTTCGGCAGCGACGGACCAATCGCCACTCGGGTCAGAAACGGCGGCCGCGCGCACCGGTAGATCCGCAGATTCGGCAACTCGACGTCCTGACCCAAGGGGTAGGTCACCAGGTCGATCTGGTACCCGAGTTCGATGAGCGCCTTGATGCGATGGTATTCGCTGAACTGGGTCCCCCGCGGCTCGAAAAACGGCTCGGGGGCGAGCATCAAAATACGGGGGACGGTATTCACTTTTCGTTGGTGGGAGGGCTGCACGCCGCCAGAAGGACCTGCCTTCGTACGAGCGCTCCTGGTCCGCGGGGACACACCCGTGCGTCGCCGTACGCCGTCAGGGCGGGATTATACCGGGCCACCCTCGACCGGTCAACGAACGCCCACACCCCTTTGTTACTGAAATAAAGGGAGTTACGGCTGCGCTCGGACACCGTCTCCGACCACGCGGTTGACGCGAGGGTCTCGGTATCGAGACCGACCGCGGTCACACCCGGCCAGTCCCACTGGCGGCATGATTTTTGCTCATGTTTGCACACAGACCAGGCATGCGCGCCCGACGGCCGCGAAGACTACAGGACGGACCTGGTTCGACCGAGAGATTAGCCGATGACCGCGATGGTGGAAACGACCGATACCCCTGCGCCTGGTCGGACGCCGCTCGCCCTCCTCTGCCTTCTGGCGATGGCCACGGTGGCCGGGGCCGGCTGCGATGCCGAACGTAGCGCCAACCCGCTGAGTCCAAGCATTGCGGGCCCGCTGGCCAACGTCACGATTACCTCACCAGCCCCGCTCGGTCCAATCGACGAGGTGCTCATTCCCACGACCGAGCAACCGGTTGCGCTCGTGTTCGCCGGCGCCGACTCCAACAGCGTACGCCCGTTCACCTACGAGATGCAGGTCGCCACTGACGCCGCGTTCACGCAGATGGTGGTCGAGTTGACCGGGATTGAGCCCAACGAGTTCGGACAGGTGGTGATCACGCTGCCATCCACGCTCGAGGCTGACCGGATGTACTACTGGCGTGTCCGCGCGCTGGACGGCGCCAACACCGGTGAGTTTTCCGCCACCGCGTCGTTTGAAGTCTTTACGCCGGTGGTCATCATGGCGCCGGCCGTGAACTCACCCAGCGACGGGGCCACGACGCCGTCTCACATCGTGACCCTGCGGGTCGGCAACGCGGAGATCACCGGGCCTGCGCAGTCGGTCAAGTATCGATTCGAACTGGCCACCACCCCGAGCTTCACGACCCTGTCGGCCGTGCTGACCGTCGCATCGGAGGGGGGAAAGACCACCTCCGTCTCTCCCGGCGCGCTGCCTCATGACCAAACGTTCTACTGGCGGGCACGGGCCACCGCCCAGGCGCGCAACGGAGAAATCATCGGCGCCTGGTCCAAGACCGCAAGTTTCACCACCCCTCCGCCGCCAGTGGTGATCAACGCGCCGACACCGACGTCACCCATCAACGGCACCACGGTCGGCTCGTTGCGACCGACGCTGGCCGTCTCCAACGGGGCCGTCACGGGCAACGCCGGCACGGTCACCTATCAGTTCCAGGTGGACAGCAGCACCGCATTCACGGCCCCAAAGAGCACCTTCTCGGTTACCCGGTCCGGCACGGGCACCACGAGCGGCCTGGTCACGGTCGACCTCGTGCCGGGCACGCAGTACTACTGGCGGGCGCGTGGCACCAACGGCACACTGACCAGTTCCTGGTCCGGCATCGCGACGTTTCTGACCGCCTCGGCCGCCACCCCGGGCCCGGGCCCGGGCCCGTCACCGGGCGGACCGGCGGCTCCCCCGGCTCCCAACCCCGGCGGCCAACTGCCGCTCCCCAACATGTACTCGGTGGTGGCCCAGGTCGCGGCCGAAAACCCGGGCCTGCTGGCCAACTCGTGCCAGGACCAGGGCGGCAGCTGGGCCTTCATGGACCTCCTGGTCGCCCGCCTTCGCCAGACCGACGGCCGGTGGGGCTACAACTGCAAGCGGGGCAACTGCGGTGATATTTCGCAGGACGTGGTTGACTACCACTACGGGACCGGGTCTGCCAACGGCTCCACCGAAGTCTATGTGATCGATGTCATCGGCGGTCACTGCGGGCCAGGTCCCGGACCGGCCTGGATCAACCAGACGGGCACCGGCGTCGGCCGCTGGATCTTCCCGCGACCGTAGGCCCCCCGGGTACCGCGCACGGCTCGCCGCTCGACCTCACGGGTGTGATGTCGGCGAACTTCGTCGGCGTACAGCAACAGGGACCAGGCGCTGGTGCCCTGGTCCCTATTCCGGCGACGAGTCAACGGCCGAGGCGACGGGCACCCACGGCCCACCGTGGCGGGTCCTCTGGGAAACGCTAGAACGACAACCGGAGGCCGATACCGGACTGCACGCCGCCCACGTCGATCGACTGGACGCCACCCGAGGCCGGGAGATCGACGGACCCACCTGACCAGCGGGCAAAGATCCCGCCACCGAGTTGTCCAGTGAACATGTAGGTCAGGTCGACGCCGGCGTTGCCGCCGACCGCGGACTCGCTGGCAGTGGCGGACCCGGCCGTGATCGCCACCGTGGCGAACGGCGCGATCTCCTGGCCGAGCGACACCGCCCCGAGCAAGCCCTGATCGATGTTAAAGAATGACGGGCCGCCCCCGAGCTTCACGATGATCTTGTCAGTGATCGGCATGACCCAGACGGCCTGCAAGTGGACGGCGGTTTCCTTGTATTCCAGATCGGTGCGGGCGGTGCTGACGCTGCGCAGCCGATTGAAGAACAGCGGATTCGGCACGCTCCCGGCCACGGCCAGGGCACTGGATGAGGAGAACTGCGTCACCGCGACCCCGGCGGCGAGATTGCCCCACACCCGCACCCCTCCGCCAACATCGATTCCGCCGCCGCCGCTGCTCGCATGGCTGGCGGTGAAGGTCGCGGTCTCCTCGTAAATCGTCTGGGACAGACTCTCCTCGAAGGAGCGGTCCTTCGCATGGTAGAGGTAGTTGATGCTCACATAGCCGTTGTCTTCCCACGGCAGCACCTGAGCGGTGACGTCGCTTGCCGCGACGACCGCGAAGGCGGCCACACCCGTGGTGGCCGCGATGATCCTGAGTGTTCGACTTCCGCTTTGCTGCATCTCGTTACCCACCTCGCTCGACTACTGACTTCCGTGACGACCAGCCTTGAACGCGGGGTATGGTAGCACAGCGATTGGGGCTACCGGAGCCCGGAAAGGAGCCTGTTCTGTTATCATTGCCAGTCGTTATCACGTGATTCGGCGGGTCGCCTCAAGCCGATCCGCTCGTCTGCGCTCAAAGGAAATGCTCTAGTCATGGTGAATTACCGGAACGTGTTGCTCAGTTGCTCCGCCCTCGTCGTCTTGGCCCTGTCGGCCAGTTGTGGTGACGAGCCCAGTCCGACAGCTCCGAGCGCGACTCTCGTCGCGGACGGTGTACAAGCCGCGACGCTCGGAAACGCTGCCGACACCGGAGAGAATCCGAACGTCGTCGCGCTCACCGACGGTGACGGTGACTCCGGCGAACAGGCGCTGCGCGTCGAGTTGGACGAGGCGCTGTCGGCCCCGGACGGCAGCACGTTGAAGGTGACGACCATGACCCCCCAGTCGCCGATCAACAACACGACCACCGTGGGGCTCTCACCCCTTCTCTCGGCTGTCAACGCCACCCCCAAATACGTGACGGACGCCGACCTCACCGTCGTGTTCGAGGTGTATGAAGTGCAGGCGGACGGCAGCACCGTTCTGGTCGAGCGGAACGAGAAGAGCGAGGGCGATGGCACCACGCAATACCAGGTGGCTCTCGTCCTGCGTCAGGATACGACCCACCAGTGGCGGG
>CALBET010000249.1 GCA_937888665.1 uncultured Acidobacteriota bacterium | reverse complement strand
CAGGCCTTCGCGGGCCAGGATCACGACGTCGGCGGCTTCACCGCGGTCCAGCCGACGCGGGATGGAGGACGCTGCGCCACCCATCGACGCTCCGTAGACCGTGTCGAGGACGATACCGGTCCGTTCCGAGAATGCGGCGGACAGCTCTCCGTACGCCGCCGTGAAGCCGCCCGAACTCATGACATCAAGTCGGACGCTCGACTGCGACGGAGCCACGAGCAACGTGGCCGCGACCAGCACGCCTGCGAGCGGGAGGCGAAGAGAGGTTGTCATGAGCACGTAGGGCGATTATCTCCCGTGCGGAGGCGGAACGCGCGCCGCCATGATGGCGTCGTTCTTGACATGGCCATATGGCCATGGCTATATAGGGTCATGCACACCATCGCAGCCGGCAAGTTCAAGGACACGTGCCTGAAGACGTTGGACGAGGTAGCGGCGACGCGGACCCCGGTGGTCATCACCAAGCGTGGACGACCGGTGGCCACGCTCGTGCCCTATGTCGAGCCGACCCACGGCAGGAGCCTGGCGGGCAGCGTGCTGAGAGAGACGGGGGATCCGTATCGGACAGGAGAGGACTGGGATGCCGACGCTTCTTGATACCCACGCCTGGCTCTGGTGGGTGTCGGAGGATCGTCGGCTCTCGAAGCGCGCTCGGGTTGCGATCGAGAGCGGTCAGCGGGCGAACACGCTGTGGTTGTCGTTCATGTCCGTGTGGGAGATCTCAAAGAGGGTAGAGAAGGGCCAACTCTCGCTCGACCGGCCAATCGACGAGTGGCTTGACCTGGCCACGATCCGAGAGGGCTTGAGCCTGGCGGATCTCACGCGACCGGTGCTGGTGGAGAGCTGCCGTCTTCCCGGGACGTTCCACGGAGATCCGGCCGATCAGATCATCGTGGCGACGGCGCGTGCGCGGGGCGCTGTTCTCGTGACACAGGACCAGGCGATTCGTGCGTATGAGCATGTCCGCACCGTGTGGTGATGGATGTACTGTCTTCGGGGTACACTCGCCTCTGTTTTGTGTCGCGTGGAGCTGTGAGCCCGACTGATCCGGCAGGCCTGAAACACCTGTGTTGCCAACGAACGCCCACCGTGGGCTGGGAGAGTCTTGATGAATATGTCGACGACGAAATGGTCCGGGCTGGTCGCGATAGCGGCGCTGGCGGTGACGGTCGGCCTCCGCGGGGCTGAGGCAGATCTGCCGGAGATGGACGGGGTTCCGACTGCCGCGGCGGAGACCGTCGGGATGTCGTCGGAGCGCCTCGAGCGAATTGACGAGGTGATGCAGGCGTACATCGACCGGAACGAAACCGCCGGGGTCGTCACGCTGGTGGCGCGGAAGGGCAAGGTCGTGCACTTCTCTGCGCTGGGTGAGCGGGACGCGGAGAGCGGCGCCCCGATGACCCACGACAGCATCTTCCGCATCGCGTCCATGACGAAGCCGATCGCGTCGGTGGCGCTGATGATGA
>CALBET010000248.1 GCA_937888665.1 uncultured Acidobacteriota bacterium | reverse complement strand
TTCCCCGAGTGGACTGCCGGCTCTGGAGCGTACGCCATGGTCGGCATGGCCGCCTTCTTCGCCGCGACCGCCAAGGCGCCGACGACGTCAATCTTGATTCTGTTCGAGATGACGAACGACTACCGGATCATGCTGCCGCTGATGGCGGCCACCGTGGCCAGCGTCTATCAGTCGCACCGGATGTCGCCGTTCAGCATCTACACACTGAAACTGCATCGCCGAGGGATCAGCTATCCTGGCCGGGAAGAGGCTGAGCGCGCGGCGCAGCGGATGGCTGCGCCGCGCGACTCGTTACCCTAGTTCACTTCACTGCGCTTCGGTGATGGTGATGCCTTCGAGGTCGTCAACATCGGACGGCAACTCGTCATCGCCGGCTGGTACCTTGTTCTTCTGGAGCAAGAAGGCCGCAATGTCAGCATAGCCGGCGGGGCTCAGGCTGGCCGGCGCGCCCTGCGGCATGGTGGTCCGGATGGCGGTGAACATGTCGCCGACGGAGAGGTCGCTCCATCTGAAGAAGAACGACGACCCGATCAATGCGGGCGCGATGCCGTCGCCCATCAGATCGTCCAGGTGGCACGCCGCACATTCCTGCTCGTAGGTTTTCATACCTCGCGCGGCCTGTTCGTCGTTGTAGACCCCGTCCCAGATCGTCTCGTCCTGCGCGGCAAGCGTGGCCGCGTGCGCAGGGCGGTCAGCCCGGTTGGGAGCAAGCACGAGCGACGCAACGAATGGGCACAGCGCTGCGATCAGCAACGCCGCAGTGAAGCGGCGGTTCTGGCCTGAAGACGGGTTCTGCATATCTTTGGTACCTCGCAGGTAATGGCGGCGGGCGACGTACAGGCGCCCGTTCTGCCGCCGACATATCGGGCTAGACACCATATTGGCGTCAGCCTCCAAAATTATATCATCGACGGTTGATGCGGGACTGGTGCCGCTACCGGTTTGCGGTCATCCCCCTGTATCTACCTGCCGTCTATCAGTTTGCCCAGACCCCCAATGTGATCCAGCACGGAGCCCTCGCCCTGTCGGCGACCGCCGGTTTGCGGCGCCGCCTTGTAGATCCGGTCCGCCAGTCGGCTCAGCGGGAGCGATTGCAGCCAGACACGCCCAGGACCGGTGAGATGGGTGAAGAAGAGTCCCTCACCGCCGAAAAATGCGGTCTTGATCCCGCCGACAAACTGCACGTCGTAGGTCACACTCGGTTGGAGCGCCACGAGGCAGCCGGTGTCGACCCGCAGGGTCTCCCCAGCCTTCAGATCCACGAGGTGGACCGTGCCGCCGGCGTGCAGGAAGGAGAGGCCGTCGCCTTCGAGCCGTTGCATGATGAATCCCTCGCCGCCGAACAGTCCGACCCCGATCTTCTTCTGGAACGCGATGCCGATGGAGACCCCTTTCGCCGCGCAGAGAAAGGCGTCTTTCTGACAGATGAGCTCACCGCCCAATGCTGACAGGTCCATCGCGAGGATCTTGCCCGCATACGGCGCGGCGAAGGCGACCTGCGCCTTGCCGGCGCCATTGTTGGTGAAGACCGTCATGAACAGGCTCTCTCCGGTCAGCAATCGCTTGCCCGCGCCCAGGAGTTTGTCCATCACGCCGGACTGCTGCTTGTGGCCCCCGTCACCGAAGACCGTTTCCATCCCGATGCCGGCGGTCATGTACATCATGGCGCCCGCCTCGGCGACGGCGCTCTCGCCGGGGTCGAGTTCGACCTCGACGTATTGCATTTCGGTGCCTTCGATCGTGAAGTCGATCTCGTGAGCGGTAAGCCCCGAGGGCAACGGCGGGGCCGGGCGCTGCGGCCCGCCAGAGATGTGGGTGGCCAGCTGCGGCACCTCGGCCAGCGCAGTCCAGTTCGACATGCCGGCCGTGAAGACCAGGGTCTTGCCGTCCGCACTGCCGCTGTGGATGTTCTCGACGATCTCGGCCTCAGACATCGGCCCAATCTGGTGCCCGTTCTTCGCCAAGTACCACTCTTGTTCCGACATGTGTGCTCTCCTTCGCCAGGCGACGGTCGGCCGACCCGAGCGCAAATTATAGCCTTCCAGGCGCTATGGTATCGTGGGGTTCCGGCGCGAGCCAGTCTGGCCAGCGTGCCCCCGAACGAGGTCAACGATGAAGCATGGCCCCCGTGCCACGGCCGTGTCGCCGTCGGTCGACCGCAGGCCCCCGGCCGGCGCGGCCGTCGGCGCCGCGCGATTTGCCGCCGAGCCTCTGGCCGACACCGAAGACTGCGACGTCTGTCTCCAGGTGTTGACCGCACTCGGCACGTTTGCCTCGGTGCGGGCGGTCAAAGCCTACAGACTGCGTGTCGAACTGACCCCGCCGGTTCCGCATCTGCCCTGTCTCGATCATGAAGCGATGCTGCATGAGGGGATTGCCCCGCACGCGGCCGCGTATGTCGAGGACCATGAGAGCGGCGAGTTGCACGAAATCGTGCTGACGCCATCCAAACGTCGTATCGAAATCGACGTCGCGTCGACGCTGCACGAACACACCCCCGCGGGGCAGGAGCGGCTCCTGGCGCGACTGCGGGCGCAGTTTCCAGGGTTCACCTGCCGTGTCAATACCGTGTCCTGGCTACGCGGCGACCGACGGGTGGCGCGGGCATGCCGGGCGCAGGTGACGCTTCGTGAAGTGCTGGCCGGTTCGGATTTCGACCACATCGCCGTGGCACTCGACCGGCTCCGCACGGTTGGTTCGCTGATGGAGAAGGAGTCGCGGGTCGCATCGTGGAGCGTGCGCACCGTCACTGGGCCGTTTCTCGCGGTGATGGGGTTCCTCGTCTATCGGGGCCTCGCTGAGCTGGCACCGGAGTTGGGCGAGGGGACGGTGACGCTGCTGCAGGCGGTGCTGGTCGGCGGGGCCGGCGCGTTGTTCCTGTATTTCGGGCTCAAAGCGGTGCATCTCACCGAGATGGCCAATCGGGTCTGGAAACGAGCCGCTGAGTTCGGTTTGATTCTTGCCGAGCGCCGGCGTCTCGGCTAGCAGCCCGTGGTGGAAGTCCCGCTGCATTCGAGCGGCGCTGCCATCCGCCGATCTGCGTTGTTCATCGGTCGAATACTGCCGGTATTCTCCCTCTTCTCGCCTTGTTCGGCGGCCGCATCGCCGCTCTCGGTGCGACGCTGGACTTTCACCACGGGCTGCTAGTACTACTTTGTCAGATCGTTAAGACGTTCGAGAAAGACGTGTTTCGCTAATTTGTGTCGACATCAGTGGGGCAAGGCTTCAGCCTTGCCTCGCAGGCCTGAAGGCCTGCGCCACAGTACGCATCGAGGCGCTGCGGTCGGTGAGACTGCAGATCTGACAAAGTAGTGCTAGGGGGAGACGTCATCGTAGCGGGTTGGTGCCGACCTCCCCTGGGGCACGGCGTGGGCCATCAGGTCCGGGTGGGCGTCGCGGATATCAACCGCGTGTCAGCACGATGATGAACAGCGCCAGGTTGACCATGTGTGACGTGAAGCACAGAACGCACCTGACACGGATGACGAAGAGCAGCGAGTAGGTCAGAAACAGCCCCAGCAGGACAGTCACGCCGCAGGCGGCGAGCAGCACGAGGCGCATGAGTGGCTCGTCGAACGCCCCGCCCATCGCCGCGGCGGCCAGCCCCGGATAGAACACCAGTCCCAGGACCGCGTTGGGCGGGCCGAAGACCCGGGCCTGCGGCGTGAAGACCACGGACGAACAGGTGTCCTGACCCATCCGGCACACAGGTGGAACCCACCGGCTGTCTGGTCTGACCCAGTGGAAGGTCACCCCCGTGAAATAGCCGGAAATGAAGAATCCCACGGCGCACAGTGTCACCAGCACCAAGAGCATCGCGTGACCCAGTATAGAGGCTGGGCGTTCGTCGCGGCCCTCGCCATCGTGTGGCTGTGCGCGTCGCCGGCCGCCGCGCAACCGTCTGACACCGGTTGGACGCTGTCGCTTATGGGAGGACGGCTGTGTGGCGGCGACCTGATGACCGGTCGGGAGGAACTGACGATGATCGGGGCGGTGGGTCTCGGCGTCGGTGGCGGTGTGTCGCTCGAGGCCGAGGTGGCGGCCGTGCCGGAGCTGCGCCAGTTCGGCGACCTCGATCTGTGGCTGGGCACCGCGAGCATCCGGTATCACCCGGTCAGCGTTGGTCGAATCACGCCGTATGGGCTGCTGGGCGGGTCGCTGGTGCGCATCTCAGACCATGGCGCCGGCCGCCGCGAGGCCGAGCTGGCGCTCGACATGGGTGGGGGAATGTGGCTGCGGATCACGAGCCGGGTGGCCTTCAGAGCGGATATCCGATTCATCCACATCGACAACGCGCCGAATTTTTGGCGCGCCGCCGCCGGCGTCACGTTCGCTCCGTGATCCCCCAGGCTAGCTCAAGGCTAGGGCAACGGGAGCAGCAACTGGGTGCCCGGTGCGCGCTGCACGTCGAATGTCTTCAGCGTGTAGTTGACGAACGTGTAATAGCCGATGAGGCCAGCCAGGTCCATCACGCCCTCGTCGCCGAACAGCCGTTGCGCCGACTCGAATGCCTCGCGGCTGAGCTTCGGTTCGTGGATCAGCTCGCGAGCGACCCGGATGATTGTCCGTTCCTGCTCGCCCAGGCCTGGGAGTGTCTCCGTCTCAGTGACGGGACGGCCTGATCGGACCAGCTCAATAATCTCTTCTTCAAGTCCGGCGGTTCGAGCCGCCGGCTCGTGAGCCGACCACTCATACTGGCTGTCGAGCTCGCGCGCGGTGGCGATGATCGCCAGTTCCGTCAACCGTTGGTCTCGTTGGCCGTCGGCGCCATACCGGAGATACGTGCTCGTCGGGAACACATGCTCAGCCATGCGTGGGCTGTACATCCACATGCCGACAGGTCCGCGAAGTCCGGTGGCATAGCGGCTGTCCGGATGCACGATGCTGTCGAAGACCCGCTGGTCGTCCGGTTTCAGGGCGTCGCGGGCCACGGTCGGCAGCCGCGCCCAGGAGTCTTCATGGATGTCCGCTGGGATATCGGCGGGTGACACTTCGCGGGGGACGAAGATTTCGGCGGTGGCCGGAGCGGGCGGCTCAGGTGTCGCCGACTCCGGCACCACCGGGGCGCCGCACGCCGCGACGCACACCACGGACAGGACCAGCGTAAGAGTAAGTCGCGACACGGCACCTCCTTCAGGCACGGAACGAGAGAAGCCGAATTATAGCCTCCAGCGCGCCAGACGATCGCGGCAGGTGCAGAACCGGCCCAGTCGGCAGATGGCGACCTCGTTCGCGGTGAAGCGCCATGGGGCGACGGTCGCCGGTTCTGTGCCGATGCCGATGGTGATGTGCGGGTCGAACCGGCCGAACGCCGAGTCGCGACGGAACCGCGTCACCCAACGCACGTCCGCGTCGCGGGCGGGATGGTCGTCGACCTGGAACGCGTCGCCGGTGCCGGTGACTTCGTGGCGCGTCAAGACACCCACCACCTGTTCATGGAGCCGTTGTAAGGCCGGCGTGGGCGCGACGACGGCCGCCTGCGCGGTTCGGCCGGTGCGCACGCCGGTAACCAAGAGATCGAGCGGCGATTGACGGGTCAGGATCGGCGCGAGGTCGGCCCGCAGGGCATCGACGCCGTCCGCGTCCACGAAGCGCTGTCCTAGCGTGATGTGCGGGTGGTGCGTGGCGTCGAACCGAAATCCTCGATCGGGACTGAGCGTGCAGACCGCGTTCAGCCGTTCAAGCACGGATCGCGCGGCGGCGGGCAGCAGAATCGCCACGTCGATTGCGATCGGCGTCACGGTTGCCGGGCGCTGGCTACCGATGGAAATGTCCGGACCGGACCGCGCGTTGCCGTGCCGCCGAGGTCTCGGTCCTCGTGACCGGGGTCCACCCCGAGCGGGTCAGAGCGGCTTGCAGCCGGACGGTGGCGTCGTACAGCGC
>CALBET010000247.1 GCA_937888665.1 uncultured Acidobacteriota bacterium | reverse complement strand
GGAGCTTCCCCTCTGCCACCCGGAGGTCTGTCTCAAGCGTGGCGAGCGATTCAACCTCCCGCGCGTCAGGAAGACTCAGTTGGGCCACGTCATCGCGAATCTTTTGTGCCTGCTCGCGCCCGGCTGCGGCCGCGACGTAGAGCTCAGGAGCCTCGCGAGCGCTGTCGCGCGCACGGTCGCGGTCTTTGCGGGTGGCCAGCACCTGTGCGGCCAGCAACGTTTCCTCGATACTGGAGATCTCGTCGGCGTCGACCTGGTTCTGGCTGGCAGCTGTGTTGACCAGCGTCTCTGCCTCAGCGAGTGTGCTTGATTTCTCATCCACGTCCGCCCGGAGCTCATCGGTCCTGCCTTGGAGGGCGCTCACGCGGGCGGCTTCTTTCTGGCGGTTCTCGACGGCGCGCTGGCGGTTCTCGTTCTCGAGGAGGCTCTTGTCGATCTCTTGTTTGCGAATCTTGCGTGCCTGCTCGGTCTCGCTGCTCTCGAGCCCGGAGAGTCTTTCGCCGGCCGCGCGAAGGGCCTCCGCGGTCGTTTCCTGTCCTGTGATCGAAACCTGTAGCTCGGCCCTCGCCGACTTCAGCGCTCCATCCGCGACTTCCCGGGCCGTCGTGACGTTGGCCAGTTGGTCGTGTAGCGCCTGGATCCGGTCTCGTTCTGCGGTCGCGGCGACGACCTCTGCCTGGACGGCCTCTCGTGCTTGCTGTTGCGCCCAAGCGGTTTCGAGCTGGGCTCGGAGACTCTTTCTGTCGTCCAGGTGGCTCTGCGCCTCGTTCAGTGCGTCGCGAAGTTCTTCGACCTGGTGGCGCGCGCCATCGCTGTCGCGGGCCTGGGAGCCGACGTCGGCACGTCGCTTCTCTGCGGCTTGCCGCTGTGTTAGAAGCTCCATCCAGGGTGAGCCCCGGCGCCTGCTCCTCTGTCCGGTGCTGGTATAGGCTTCGGTTACCTTGTCTTGGGTGGCGGCGAGGACCTGTCTAAAGACGGGGTCTTGCGCCAGGGCTTGGAGTGCGTCGACCAGGCGTCGTTTGCCAGACTCATCGGAGTCGTCGTCGAGCCCGCGGTCGAGCACGGCCGTCACGGCATTCTGCTCGGCCAGC
The DNA here is from genome assembly GCA_937888665.1 of uncultured Acidobacteriota bacterium. Taxonomy (GTDB): domain Bacteria; phylum Acidobacteriota; class Vicinamibacteria; order Vicinamibacterales; family UBA8438; genus UBA8438. Next base: position 4,791 of record CALBET010000247.1, on the reverse strand, counting down.
AGTGTCGTCGACAGAAACGACTCGCCGAACCCTTTCTTCTTCCCCTTTCCGCCCGGGGTGTCCAGTCCCCACTGCAGCGTGTCGCGAATCTTTCCGTCGACTTCTCGCCCTTTGGCCTCCTGAGTGAAATCTATCCCGTCGCGCGAGAACTCGAGATAGCTCGACCCCTCTGCGCCTTTCCCGAAACTCTTGCGGACACGCCAGATGCGCTGCTTCTCGACTTCGAAGGTCAGCGTCACCTGCGGCGGCTGGTCCGTGTGCCAATCCCTGAGCCTGAGCGCTTCGGCGGCGCTGGAACTGTCCTGCAGGAGGAGCGCGGCGCGAATGGCCGTGACCAAGGTGGATTTCCCGAGTTCGTTCGGTCCATGCAGAACGTTCAGGCCGTTGACAAACTCCAGGTCTGCCGAACGGATGCCGGCGAAGTGCCTGACCGAGAGCGCTCTGATCCACATAGGTGGCTAGCGGTTTTCTTGTACGAGTTGGTACAGGTGGTGGATTGCCCGTTCTGTCTTTTCGGGCTCCGTGAGGGCCTTGGCCTCCAGCCGACGGACCACAGATTGGAGCACGCCCGGGAGATCTTTCGTGAAGCTCGAGGCGTCGGTTACGTCCAGCCGCAGCCTGTCTCGTTCCGTGATCAGCACTCCAACCTTGGGGTGCGCGGCGAGCGAGCCTTCGAGCTCGGCGAGGATGCGGACGGCTTCGTCGTACTCGTGTAGGGGCAGCCGCATGTCCAGGGTCAGCCGGAGAACCGTCTTTCTGAGGCTGCCGTCGGCTCGCAGTTGCCTGAGCTCCTCGAGCGAGCAGCACGAGACCTCTTTCCACTTCCAGACCGCCACGGGAGCGCGCTCAACGAAGGCTCGTCGAGCCCGATCGCGCGGGAAGAAGACGAGCGCGACCTGCCCGGCGTCCGTTTCGCCGAACTTGGTGGCCTCGGGAGCGCCCGGGTAGACCGTTGGAGCCTTGGCGTCCGGCTCCACCTCGCGAAAGCTGTGGGTGTCGCCGATGGCCAGGTAGTCGAGACCGCGGTCCACGGCCGCGTTCCGGGCGATGGGGAAGGTGGTCTGGTGGTCTTTGAGATCGAACGTTTGCCCGTGGACGAGACCGATGCGCAGCCTCTCGTCTCCAGGTTCTCGCAGCGGCAGGCTTTCCGCGAGACCCGTCTGGCCCGCATGTGAGCGGCAGGGCGTGGCGTAGACGACGGCAGCCGTGCCCAGCTCGAGCGCGAAGTCGTCGCGATCGACGACGTGAACGTATGCGGGAAGGCCGCGCCGGAACGGGGTCGTCGGCGCGTAGATGGACCCCGGAATGAGCGGGTCATGATTTCCGGGAAGCAGAATGACCGGGCGTGTCCAGGATCGCCTGGTGAATTCAGCCAGCAACCCCTTCCACCACTCCTCCTCGGGGCGGGGTTCGTTGAACAGGTCACCCGCACAGAGCACGGCGTCCACGTTACTGTTGTCCGCCAGATCGAGAATGCGGCTCACCACTTCGAGACGTGCGCGGGTCAGGCGCGCCTCCTGGTCAGGCGCGATCGCGGGGAACCGCAGGCCCAGGTGCCAGTCGGCCGTGTGTAGCAACTTGAGGGCCACGTCGGGTTCCTCCTGCGCGGTCATGCGATAACGAACTCCAGACTGAAGAGTCGCTCCGCGTGCGGCGGCTCATAGCGGCGTTGATGCGCGTGGGTCTTCCACTTCACGTACTCGTCGTCGTCCCGTGCGATCAGCCGTTCGATCTGGGCCTCGAGTTCCTCGAGCTCGGTTTCCAGGCGGCGGACCACACCTTCGGCCTTCGCTCGCGCGTCGGCGCCGAGGGCGGCGGCGCGCTTCTCTTCGGCCTCCCGCAGCCGGACCGAGGTGTCTTCGCGGGTGCGCCGCAGCACCAGGAGGCGGTCTTCCATGTACTGGTCAAGTTGATCGATTGTCTTCTCAAAGGCGTCATTCGCGGCCTGGGTGGCCTCCGCCTGGTCGAAGAACAGCTCTTCATCCACGACTTCGTCCAAGTCGTCTGGTGTCAGCGACAGGGTCGGTACTGGCGGTGTGATGTCTTCGCAGGGCATCTGAACCAGTTCCAGGGCGGCGTCGGCCGGACGCAGGACCTCCGCGTCTTCGAACAGGGCCGTGGCGACAAGGCGATCCTCGCTCTCGAATCCGCGATACGACACCCGCGTCAGCGCCAGGCGGCCACGGGCCCCGCTTCGGTCCCGCAGCGCCTCCGGCGCGTTCTTGGTCAAACGAAACCGCACCGAGAAACTGCCACGGCCAGCGGCGCGGGCTTCGTCGAGGGCCGCGAGCACGAGCGGGTGCGCCACGTGGAGTGACTCGCCGTCTTGGAGGCCCTCCGTGCGCCCCAGCGTCACCGTGAGCCCCGCCGACAGCGGTTCCGGCAGCAGCTCTGAGGCGGGAATCTTGAGTCTCTTGCGAGAGACGTGCTTCGTCACGGTGTGCGAAACACCGTGTGCCCGCAGATAGCCGAGTACGACCCGCTCCAGATCCGCGTCAAGTTCAGCCAGCGTGGCTGGGAGCTCGTCTGCAATCTGGCGGAAGACCTGCTGCACGCTGTCGTCCAAGCGGCTTTCGATGAGCCCGGTGGTCCGTTCCTGGACCCGCGTCAGCTCCTGGCGTCCATCTTCCATCGACTCGCGCAGGCGTCGGAGTTCTTCCTCTACCTCATCGACCGACCGGGCCCGGTCCCAGATGCGGTGGAGCTGCTTCTCGAAGTCGGGGCCGAGTGCGGTCGTCAGTGCTTCCGACCGGTCGGACCGGGCGGCATGGAGCACGTCGTCGGACATGTCCAGCACGTTCCCGAAGAGGTCGAGCTTCTGGGTCAGGATTTCCAGCGTGAGACGCTGCGCTTCGTTGTCCTTGGCCAGGAAGTTGATGACCGTCACGTCGCGTGTCTGCCCATAGCGATGGCAGCGACCGATGCGCTGCTCGATGCGCTGTGGGTTCCACGGCAGGTCGTAGTTGATGACGGTGTCGCAGAACTGCAGGTTGAGTCCCTTCGCACCTGCCTCGGTGGCAATGAACACGCGGGACCGTGTCTGGAACTCGTGGACCAGGGCCAGCCGAACCGCGACGCCGGGGCTCGGCGTCGAGTGGGTCGGGAGGTTCTTGCCGACCTCCTCTCGCCAGCGCTGCAGGGCCTGTTGTGCCCGGGGCGAGTCGTTCGTACCTCGGAAGAGGGTGATCTCTTCGTTGTCCAGCCCAGCTTGCTCGACCAGCAGCGCACGCAGATACTCCTGCGTGGTCAGAGATTCGGTGAAGACCACGAGCTTGGTCTTGGCGCCGCGCCGGTCGGCCATGGTCCGCACCGCCTTCACAAGGCTCTGCGCCTTGCTATCGTGCGGGAGCCCATGAGCGCGACGCACGAAGTCTTCGACGCGGGCAAGCTCCTCGGCCACGGCCTCCGGCTTCGCGGTCAACTCGTTCTCGTCTTCTTCGACGGCCCCGAGCTCGTCGTCCTCCAGATCCCCCAACAAGGCAGTGGCCGCTTCTGTCGCCCCGCGTCCGCCGACCCCGGCCTGCATCGTGCGCAGTCGTTTGGCGACCCGTTCCAGGCTCTTGGCCAGCGCCGCGGTCGACGATGCCATCAGACGGTGAAACTGCAGCAACAGCAGTTGTCGAGAACGTCCCTGAAACGCGCACAGGCTGGGCGTCAGAAGATAGGCCGTGACATCGTCATACAGCGTCTTCTCTTCGGGACTCATCGAGTACTCGTACAGCTCTGCCCGTCGCCCGACAAACGGTTTGTCGAGGAATTCCTGGGCCTGTCGTCGCAGCGTTCGCTGAACAACGGCGCCGAGGCGACGCTTCAATTCGGCGCCCTGTTCGGGAACCAAGCGACGACCGTCCTGCTTCTCGCAGAACAGCGTCTTGAACGTGGGAAACGACCCGAGCAGTGTCCCGGTCGGTTCGATGTAGTGGAGCAACCCCCACAGCTCGGCCAGAGAGTTCTGGAGCGGCGTCGCCGTGAGCAGCAGCACCGGTGTCGGCCCAATCAGCTTCCGCACGCGATGTGCCGTCTGGGCGTCTCGGCTGCCCTCGTCGTAGCTGCCATGGCTGTCGAAGCGCTTGTAGATGCCCGCGAATATCTCGTGCGCCTCGTCAATGAGACACAACTCGAACGGGGGCGACGCCGCCAGGCGCTCGGAACCCTTGACGCTGCCCGCGTACTCGCGACCGACCAAAAACACGCCCGAGCCTGAGACGTCGCACTGCTGGTCGGCAGCCTCGTGAGCCACGATGCCGAACAGTGTGTAGAGCTCGTCCTGCCACTGCCCCAGCAGCGGCCTGGGCACGATGATGAGAATGCGGGATGCCCCCTCGGCCAGCAGTTGGGCAATCACGAGTCCCGCTTCGATGGTCTTGCCGAGACCCACTTCGTCGGCCAGGATGCAGCCGCCCTCTGGGATGCGCCGCAGGGCGAACATCACCGCATCGATCTGGTGCGGGTTGGCGTCGACCCGCCCGAGACGCTGTGATGCCGCGTACCGTCGCTTCTCGGACGAGCGACGCAGGCGCACCAGGTCCTCAGCGTAGTAGCGGCGGTGTATGGGGTGGGGGGCTGCTGGCACCGATTCTCTCAATGGCCCGCGAGAGAGCACCGGCGCTGCGAGCGGACGGCCGCCGTCGTTCCTCCCGTACCGGGTCCGGTGTTCAGTCGCAGTGTGGGTGTATCAGCGGAATCATGTGCCTCACAGTACGGCAAGTGCAAGCCCTAGTGCTACTTTGTCAGAACTGCAGTCTCACCGACCGCAGCGCCTCGATGCGTACCGTGGCGCAGGCCTTCAGG
>CALBET010000246.1 GCA_937888665.1 uncultured Acidobacteriota bacterium | reverse complement strand
GCAGGCACCAGTGCACCGGCTTCTTGCCCTTGTACACGGCGTCTTGCTCGACGAACCGTCCCAGCACGCGGACGATGGCGGCCTGATAGTCCGGCGTCATCGTGAGATACGGGTGGTCCCAATCGCCCAGCACGCCCAGGCGCTGAAAATCGGTCGTTTGCAGCGCCACGAACTTCTCGGCATACCGTCCGCAGGCGCGCCGAAAGTCCGCCACGCTCATCTCACGCTTCTTCTTGCCAAGCTCCTTTTCGACCTGTAACTCGATCGGCAAGCCGTGGCAGTCGAACCCCGGCACATAGGGCGCGTCGAAGCCGGCCATCGTCTTCGACTTGACGATGATGTCCTTCAAAACCTTGTTCAGCGCGTGGCCGATATGGATCCGTCCGTTGACGTATGGCGGTCCGTCGTGCAGGACGAACTGCGGGGCGCCGGCTCGCCATTCGCGGATCCTCTCGTACAGCCCCATCTCGTTCCAGCGCGCGATGGCGACCGGCTCCGTGGTCTGGAGGTTGGCCTTCATCGGAAATGAGGTGCGCGGGAGGTTGAGGGTTGTCTTCCAGTCAGTCATCGACATTCACGCCATGCGGCGCCAAAATACTCATTGTAGCGCCTATCGCGTGCCGGCTCGACACACCACAGGGGCTGGGGCGCCGCAGGCTTCGAGCCGCGCCACCGCGTGTCCCGGAGACCGCCGCCCCCACCTCATCCCTCGGAGTCGCCGGGTGCCGGAGAATCGTCGCTGGTGACGATTCTGAAAGCTCGGTCTGATTTTGCACACCGCGCAGTCAGCGGGGGTCGAGCCCCGTCTCGAAGGGCCGCGTCCAGCAAGAACATCCAAGCCGTGGAGATGCAACGACTTACGAACTCGAGTCTGGGTGGACCTGGAGCCCGCGAAAATTGGTCTGTCTCTTGCTAGTCATTGGACTGGCGGTTCCGGGTTTCGGGAACGTCAGTAAAGGAGGGCGTGGTGCGTGAGGCGAAGATACAGGAGCGTAGAACCCATCCGCGGGCGGGGCCATTCGACGGGACGTGGAGCGGAACGTCGGGCGCGAGCGGCGTCCGCATCTCGGACGTGAGCGAGGGGGGCTGTTTTGTGGAGTCCCTGGTGGTCCCGCCGCTGGACGAGCCGGTAGCGGTGATGCTTGCGCTCCCCCTGGGGGGAGAGCTTCGCGTCGATGGCCATGTGACGACTGTCGATCCTGGGATTGGCTTCGCTGTCCAATTCGGTGAACTCAGGACGGAGCAGCGGACGAAAATCCGTGGGGCCGTACAGCACGTGCTTACGGGGGGTAACACCCTCATGGCCACCATCAGTCCGTGCAGTACAAACGGCGAGGGACCCAAGACCGGGCTTCGTGAGCTCCGGTTCGCGGGGTGACGACCCTCGGCTGAAGACGGGACGGATGGCCGCGGGCACCAGGTTCGACGCGGCCTGCGCGACGTGGTCTCGGTTGTCGGGATTCCTACTGCTCTGACGTTGACGCCAGCTGAGCAGC
>CALBET010000245.1 GCA_937888665.1 uncultured Acidobacteriota bacterium | reverse complement strand
GGAGATCGCCCTCGACGCCGCCCTGCTCCTCGATGACCTGGCTGATCTTGCGCACCTCGTCTTCCGACAGGTCCTTGATGCGCACGTTCGGGTCCACACCCGCCACGTTCAAGATCACGCCGGCGCGCGTGTCGCCGATACCGTAGATGTACGTCAGACCGGTTTCGATACGCTTGGTCCGTGGAAGATCGACGCCTGCTATTCGAGCCATGGTTCCGCCTTACCCCTGCCGTTGTTTATGCTTCGGGTTCAGGCAGATGATACGCACCACGCCCTTTCGCCGCACCACTTTGCACTTGTCACACATCCGTTTGACTGATGCTCGTACCTTCATTCCGTGCTCCCACGCCGCGTTATTCGTCCCCGTGCTCGATTCCGGGCCGTCAACTCCACCGTTACGCGATCGCCGGGGAGGAGCCTCACGAAGTTGCGCCGTGGCGCCGGGTCAACGTGGGCGACAATCCGACGATGCGACTCATCCAGGCGCACCGTGAACAGCGCATCCGGCAGCTGGTCGACGACAACACCGCTGTAGGTCGCCGACCGCCGGCTCGCTACCCGCTCCATGACTCCGGCTATCCGTGCGTCACCGACACCGGCTCTCGGGTCGCCACGACCTCCGCCGCCATCTGGGACAGCACCAATGGCCCCGAGTCGGTCACCGCGACAGTGTGCTCAAAGTGCGCGGCCAGGCTGCCATCACAGGTGACGGCCGTCCAGCGGTCTCCCAGTACTTTCACCGCAGCCCCCCCCATGGTGACCATCGGCTCGATCGCAAAAACCATCCCGGCCGCCAACACCGGTCCGCGACCCGGTTCCCCATAGTTCGGAATCTGGGGCTCCTCGTGGAGTGTCACCCCGATACCGTGACCGACGAATTCTCGGACAACCGCGAAGCCGTTCGCTTCAACGTGCCGTTGCACCGCATGGCCGATATCCGACACGTGACCACCGACCCGCATCTGCTCGATGGCCAGGTTGAGCGACTCCCGTGTCACTCGCAGCAAGTCCGTGGTTCGGTCGGGAACGTGCCCCACCGGCACCGTAATCGCCGAGTCCCCATAGAACCGGTCGAGCACCACACCCATGTCGAGCGAGACGATGTCGCCTTCCACGAGCGCCGTCGCCGACGGAATTCCGTGCACGACCGCTTCGTTCACTGACGCGCAGAGCGTCGACGGGTACCCGTGGTACCCCTTGAACGCTGGCGCCGCGCCCGCGTCCAGGACCATCCGTTCGGCCACCGCATCCAAGTCGAGCGTCGAGACGCCCGGCGCCACCAGTCGGCGCAGTTCGGCCAGGACCGAAGCGACCAACCCGTTGGCCCTGCGCATCAACTCCAGCTCCTGAGGTGACTTGCGGGTAATCATCCGACGGTCCTCTCTGAACCGCAGTCTGCCGCTGACGGAGTCGCGCGCATCTCATCGACGGCGTTGTTGAGCGCTGCCCAGACCGCGGCCGGACTCTGTTGGCCGTCCACCGCGCGAAAGGTCGGCCGACTCGAATAGTAGCCCACAAGGGGCTTGGTCGCCTCGGCGTACACACGCAGCCGCTCGCGCACCGTCGATTCAGTGTCATCACTGCGGAGCACTAACTCGCCACCACATTTCTCACACCGGTTCCGTGACTCGCCGGCCGCCACACTGGTCGCGTTGCCACACTGGCCACACACGCGGCGCCGCGCCAGGCGCTCGACCAGCGCGTCGTCAGGGACCGCAATGTCGACGACGGTCAGCGGTCCTTGATCGGTCATGAGTTCATCGAGCGCGATCGCTTGCGCGACCGTCCGCGGAAAGCCATCGAGCACGAAACCCCGCTCCGCATCCCGACGGGTCAGGCGTTCACGCACAATCGCGATCATCAACTTGTCATCCACCAAGCCGCCTGCATCCATCGTCACCTTGGCGCGTTGCCCGAGGTCGGTTTCTGACTGCGCCGCGTCGCGCAGGATATCTCCAGTCGAGATTTTCGGGATGCCGTGGCGTCGGGCGAACTCGACGGCCTGTGTGCCCTTACCGGCCCCAGGGGGACCCAGCACGACCAGGTTGATCGGCCCGCGTGTCACCTCGCTCGTCATCTGCTTGAGCTATCCTCGGCGTCCCCGGACCCGCGTCTTGCGCATGAACCCGTCGTAGTGCCGCATGATCAGTTGCGATTCGACCTGCTGCACCGTGTCCATCGATACCCCGACGATAATAAGCAGCGACGTGCCGCCGAAGTAGAAGGTGACCCCGAGTCCGTCCGTGATCCAGCTGGTGAGCGCGCTACTCCGCAGCACCCCGTCCAACGTCTCGCCGATAATCGGCAACGCGCTCGCCCGGAATCCAACAATCATCAGGTCGGGCAACACCGCGATCAGCGCGAGATAGACCGCCCCCACCAACGTGATGCGCGTCAGAATCGTGTCGATATACTCGGCCGTGCGTTTCCCGGGCCGAATCCCGGGCACGAACCCGCCGTACTTCCGCATGTTCTCGGCGACATCGTCTGGATTAAAGATGATCGCGGTGTAGAAGTAGGCGAAAAAGATGATGCCCCCCATATAGAGGAGATAGTAGAGCGGCATCCCGTTTGCCAAGCCGTCCGTGATCGACTGTGCGAATCCGCCGGGGGGAAGCGCGGAGGCAATCGTGGCCGGGAACGCGAGTAACGACGACGCGAAGATGACCGGAATCACCCCGCCCGTATTCACTTTCAAAGGAATGTGCGTGCTGGTACCGCCGTACTGGCGCCGGCCCACCACCCGCTTGGCGTACTGGACCGTGACCCGACGTTGCCCACGTTCGACAAACACGACAGCCCCGATAACCAAAATCATGACAACGCCGAGCAGCAGCAGGCGGAACAGGCCGATCTGCCCCGTGCGCAGCGTATCAACGGTGTTGAGAATCCCCGCCGGGAAGTTCACTATGATCCCGGCAAAGATGATCAGCGACATGCCGTTGCCGATGCCCCGTTCAGTAATCTGCTCACCCAGCCACATGATGAAACAGGTGCCTGTGGTGAGCGTCAGTACCGCCATCAAACGGAAGCCCCACCCCGGGTTGAAGACCAGAGGCAGCCCAGCTCCCCCGAGATTGGTCTGACTTTCCAGCCAGAAGGCGATCGCGGACGCCTGCACGGCACAGAGCACCAGCGTGCCGTACCTCGTATATTGGGTGATCTTGCGGCGCCCCAACTCGCCCTCTTTCGACAACCGCTCGAGGTAGGGCCACACAACCGTCAACAATTGCAAGATGATCGAGGCACTGATGTAGGGCATGATGCCCAGCGCAAAAATGGTCACCTGCGCCAGGTTGCCGCCCGAGAACATGTTGTACAGCCCGAACATTGTGCCGGCGGCCTGTTCGGCCAGAATCGCCAACGCCTCGGTGTTTACCCCCGGCGTCGGAATAACGCCGCCAACGCGGTAGACCGCCAGAATCGCGAGCGTGAACAGCACACGGGTCCGAAGATCGGTGATCGTGAAAACGTTGCGCAGGCTGTCAAGCATCGGTTC